>DATAHI010000089.1:0-12048 GCA_036263255.1 Oxalicibacterium sp.
ACACATCTAGCCGTTCGCATTACGCAGCCCATAACAATCGCTTTTCCTTGAGCGTGACAACAAGCCGACTGGTGATCAGATGAATGGACGAAATCCATGAATAGAGCGGTATCGAGCGCGCTGTTCGTTGTGCTATGCGCGCTCGCGATGGCCGCGCCGATTGCGGTCTCGATTCGCCTGGCCGAATGGCAGGGCCATCAGGATGAAATGGCCCTGCAACAGCAGCTGGCAGCCGGCCTTGCCCGACGTGCCGATGCAACCAACCTGCAAATCATCGAGGCATTCAGGAAGCTGAAATCGCGGCCCGATATCGCGCCGTGCTCGCCGGCCGATATGGATCGCATGCGCAGCATCGCGCTGGCATCCACCCACCTGAAAGGCGTCGCGTATATCGATGGCGACCGCGTCCTGTGTTCTTCCATCGGCAAGCAGGGAAACGGTTTCTCGCTCGGCAAGCCGGACTTCGTTACGCGCAAGGGAGCGGAGGTCTGGCCTGCGGTGCCTTTGCCGTATGCGCCGGATACGCGTTTCTTCGTGTTGAAGGTCGGGCACTATGCGGTGATCTCGCATCAGGAAATGACGATCGATGTGTTGAGCCGAAGCGAAGACATGCATCTGGGCATCTTCACTCTGCCCAGCGGTTTGCCGTTGTTCCTGCGCGGGTACGTTTCGCCTGACTGGCTGCGCCATCTGGATGGGAAAACGCAGGTCAGTTTCATGGACGACGGTTATCTGGTAGCGGTACAGCGCTCCGAACAATTCGATCTGGCATCGGTTTCCGCGATTCCGGTTGCCTACGCCCAGTCGCATATCGCCAAGTTCCTGATGCTATTCGTGCCCGCCGGCATCGGCATGGGACTGGCATTGACCGGCATTCTGCTATTGCTCATGCGTCGCCGCATGTCGCTCAATTCTGAAATGCAGGCCGCATTGCGGCGCAATGAGTTCCATCTGGTCTATCAGCCGGTAATCGACCTGCGCAGCGGATATTGCGTCGGCGCCGAGGCCTTGTTGCGGTGGCGTCGCCGTGGCCGGCCGATCGGACCCGATGTCTTCATTCCGGTCGCCGAGCAAAGCGGTCTGATCCGCCGGCTGACGGCGCGTGTACTCGACATGGTCGGCGCGGAAGTGCAGTCGCTGCTGGCGCAGCATGCCGATTTTCACATCGGTATCAACCTTTCCTTCATCGATTTGCAAGCCGAAGAAACAATGGACGAGGTGATGAAGATGGTAGCCGGCGCAGGCATCGCACCCGCCAACATCATGATCGAAGCGACCGAGCGCGGCCTGCTCAATGCCGATACCACGCGCAATATCGTGCGCGCCTTCCGCGACAAAGGTCTGCGGGTCGCGATCGATGATTTTGGCACCGGCTATTCCAGCCTGTCGTATCTCGCCAATTTCGACCTCGATTATCTGAAGATCGACAAGTCCTTCGTCGACACGCTGGGCACCGATGCAGCGACCAGCAACGTCGCCCTGCACATCATCGAGATGTCGAAGTCGCTCAAGCTCGACATGATCGCCGAAGGCGTGGAAACCGAGGCGCAGGCGCAGATTCTGCGCGAGCGCGGCGTGCAATATGCACAGGGCTGGCTGTTCGCCCGACCGATGCCGATCGCGGATTTGATGCGCTTCGTCGATGCCAACAATAGACAACCGGTATTGCCCTTTGCGATACAGCAGGTGATGTTCGCTGCTACCGCGGTCTGATCACTTCCTGCCGGGCGAACCAAGTCCGGCGTGCACCACTCTACCTGTCATTCTCCTTGCCGGAAAAGGATATGCAGGAAGAAGAACAGTATGCACAGCTCGTGCACATGCGGCGCATCGCCACCGGCTTGCTGGTGTTGATGACCGCCGTTTTTGTGCTGGCCAGGCTATTCGAACATCGTTACGCCGCGCTCGCTTTTGTCGGCGCCTTTGCCGAAGCGGCGATGATCGGCGCGCTGGCCGACTGGTTCGCGGTGTCGGCGCTGTTCCGTCATCCGTTCGGTCTGCCGATTCCGCATACGGCCATCATCCCGTGCAACAAGGATCGCATCGGCGCGAGCGTCGCGAACTTCCTCGAACATAACTTCATTACGCACGAAATCATCGACGCCGAGCTGCGTCGCATTGATTTCACCGGCGTAGCGGCGCATTGGCTGCGCCAGCCGGCCAACAGCCGCGCGGTGGCCAAGCAGATCGTCGGCAGCCTTCCTGCGCTGCTGCACATGATCGACGACGAGGACATCGGCCGTTTCCTGCAAGGACGTGCAGTGAGCGCGCTGGAGCGTTTGCGCCTGGCGCCGCTGCTCGGCGAACTGCTGTCGGTGCTGATCGCGGGCGGCAGGCACCAGGAGCTCTTCGATCACATCCTGCGTCTGGCTGCGAGCGGTCTGGAGCAAAATCGCACTTATATCCGGCAGAAGATCCACGAAAAGAGTCCGCGCTGGATTCCGAAGTCCGTCGACGAACGCTTCTTCGTGCGGCTCATGGAAGAAGTACACAAGGTGCTGGAGGAAATGAGCGCCGAGGACAGTGAATGGCGCACTCATTTCCAGCAGGCGCTGGAAGACTGGGTTGCGCGGCTGCGTGCTTCTCCAGACCTTGAGCGGAGGATAGGCGCATTTGTTGACGATGCACTCGCACATCCGCTGTTCCGCAGCTACATTGACCAAGTATGGCAGGACGTCCGTCAGCGCATTTTGCGCGACGCGGAAACGGAAGATTCAAAAGCCGCGATGCTGATCGAACAGGGCTTGCGTGCGTTTGCCGACGCGTTGACGCAGGAGGAAACCGTACGGCTTAAGTTGAACGCCTGGATTGCTGCCTTCGCGACGCAGGCGGTTGTCGCACAGCGTCACACGATTGCCGATCTGGTGCGGCGCGTGATCCAGCAATGGGATGCGCAAACGGTGTCGCGCAAATTCGAACTGTATGTCGGCAAGGACCTGCAGTACATCCGTATCAACGGCACGCTGGTCGGCGGCACTGTCGGCCTGCTGCTGCACGTACTGACGCTGGCGCTGTAGCCGGTCTTACTTGTGCACCAGTTCTGGCGTCATGACCGCGCGCAGATAGTTGTCGATGGTGTCTTCGCGTTCGCGTTGCACGATCCACCATACGTTTCCCTTGCGTATGGTCCAGTCCTGCTTTTCACCCGAGATCAGCAGCGACGCGAGCTGGCCCAGCGTGGGTTGGTGGCCGACCACGAGCACTGGTTCGCGGCTGCTCGGCCAGTGTACGGCAGACAGGATACGCTCGGCCGTCGAATCCGGAGCGAGATCCTCGACCAGCTTGAATTTGCGGCCCAGCGCTTCAGCGGTCTGCACCGTGCGCGTGGCGGGGCTGACAAGGACGCGGCAGGTGTTGGGCAGGTTGCGGTCCAGCCATTCACCCATTCTGGATGCCTGCTTGTGGCCCTTGGCGGTCAAGGCACGACCTTCGTCTGGCTCGCCCATTTCTGCTTCCGCATGCCGCCACAGGATCAGTTCCATCGCTACTCCGTCGGGTTACCGAGGTGCTGCATCAAATATTGCTGGGCGCTGAAGGCGGACAGTTTGTTGCGTGCTTTGCGGCGGTGATAGGTGCCGTCCGAATCGAGCTCCCAAGCGTTCAGATTGTCTTTCAGATAGGGATTCAAGCCTTCGTTGATCACGCGTTTCTTCAAGGCTTGGTCGAGCACGGGGAACGCCACTTCGATGCGGCGGAACAGGTTGCGGTTCATCCAGTCTGCGCTGGACAGATAGACGTCGTGCGCAAGGTCGTTGCGGAAATAGAAGATGCGGCTGTGTTCAAGGAAGCGGCCGACGATGGAACGCACGCGGATGTTTTCGGACAGCCCCGGCACACCTGGACGCAACGCGCAGGCGCCACGCACGATCAGGTCGATCTTCACGCCATCGGCCGAGGCAGCGTACAGGGCGCGGATCACCGATTCGTCCAGCAGCGCGTTCATCTTGGCGATGATGCGGCCCGGACGCCCGAGTTTCGCGATACGCGCTTCGTTGCGGATTGCCTTGATCAATTCCTTCTGCAGCGTGAACGGCGCCAGCCACAGGTGGTCGAGCTTCTTCGGTTTGGTCAGACTGGTCAGGTGCATGAAGACTTCGTGCACCTCGGTGGCAATCGCCGGGTTGGCCGTCATCAGGCCGAAATCGGTATAGAACTTGGTCGTGCTCGGATGATAGTTGCCGGTACCGAGATGTGCGTAATAGCGGAAGCCGCCTTCCTCCCGGCGGATCACGAGCGCCAGCTTGGCATGCGTCTTCAGTCCGACCACGCCGTACACCACCTGCGCGCCGGCGCGTTCGAGCCGGTCGGCCCAGTTGATGTTCGCTTCCTCGTCGAAACGCGCCATCAGTTCGACGATGACGGTCACTTCCTTGCCGCGCTGGGCGGCAAGGATCAGCGACTCCATCAGGTCCGAGTTCATGCCGGTGCGGTAGATGGTCTGCTTGATCGCAACCACGTCGGGATCGATAGCGGCGCTGCGCACAAGTTCCAGCACAGGCTGGAAGGACTGGAAGGGGTGATGCAGCAATACATCCTGCTTTCGGATCACCGAAAACAGATCGAGATTGGTGAGCTTGGACGGGTAGGCTGGAATATAGGGAGGAAAGCGCAGTTCGGGTTTCGATGCATGGTCGATCAGTTCCGACAGGCGCACCAGGTTCACCGGGCCGTCAACCGCATACAGCCGGTTGCGGTCGATCGAGAATTGCTGCAATAGAAAGTCGGACAGGTGTGCCGGGCAGTTCTTTGCCACTTCCAGCCGCACGGCAACGCCGAAATTACGGCTTTGCAATTCGCCTTGCAGCGCCTGCCGCAGGTTCTTCACTTCTTCCTCGTCCACCCACAGGTCACTGTTGCGGGTGACGCGGAATTGCGAATAGGCCATTACGTCGCGGCCGGGGAACAGATCGCTGATGTGCGCATGGATGACGGAAGACAGCAGACAGAAGGACACACCGTTCTTCGAAAGTTCGGGCGGCAGCTGGATCACGCGCGGCAGCGCGCGCGGTGCCTTCAGGATTGCTATCGCCGTACCGCGGCCGAAAGCATCCTTGCCGGAAAGCTCGACAATGAAGTTCAGACTTTTATTGACGACCTGCGGAAACGGATGCGCCGGATCCAGGCCGATTGGCGTCAGCAAAGGGCGGACTTCGCGTTCGAAATATTGCTTAACCCACGCGCGCTGCGCATCGTTGCGATCCTGATCGCGTAATAAATAGATGCCGTCCTTCGCCAGTTGCGGCAGCACCTGTTCGTTCAGTACGCGGTATTGATGCTCGACGATGCGATGGCATTCGTCGCTGGCAAGAGCAAGCGCGGCACTCAGCGCCGGCGGTTCAATGACTTCGGCGGCGGCGACATGCTTGTTGGCAAGGAGGCTTGCGATGCGGACTTCAAAGAATTCGTCCAGATTGCTGCTGACGATGCATAAGTATTTCAGGCGCTCGAGCAGTGGCACGGCTGGATCTTCTGCCTGCGCCAGTACGCGGCGATTGAACGCGAGTTGCGACAGCTCACGATTCAAATAGACCACATTGGTGGCGAGCGGCGTTGTTTCCAGCAGGTTGGCCGCGACTTTCTTATGCATTTTCTTATCTTTTGGCATGGAGATGCTGCTGAGTCTAGTGATCCATTATGACAACTTCATGACAGGTTTTTATAGTGATTTTTCGATTTATGACATGTTTTTTGGTACGTCATAAAGATGTCATAAATGTTCGCTAGAGTCCGCACTGTCTTCTGTAGCAGACCAACCTAAGGAGCAGTGATGCAACTCAATAAACTGATTAAAAATGCGGTAGTGGCAGCCGGCGTGGCAGTCACGATGACGGCAGCCATGGCGGCCGACATCACGGGAGCGGGCGCAACCTTTCCTTACCCTATCTATTCGAAATGGGCTGAAGCCTACAAAGCCAAGACCGGTGTCGGTCTGAACTATCAATCCATCGGCTCCGGTGGCGGCATCAAGCAGATCAAGGCTAAAACCGTTGATTTCGGCGCGTCGGATATGCCGCTGAGCCCAGAAGACCTGCAAGAAGCTGGTCTGATGCAATTCCCCGCCATCATGGGCGGCGTGGTTGCTGTCGTGAACCTGGACGGCGTGCAACCGGGCCAGCTAAAGATGACGCCGGAAGTGCTGGCCAACATCTACCTCGGCAAGATCACCAAATGGAACGACCAGCAGATCGCTTCGCTGAATCCAGGCGTGAAGCTGCCAGCTGACGATATCACCGTCGTTCACCGTTCGGACGGTTCGGGCACCACCTTCCTGTGGACCGACTTCCTGTCCAAAACCAGCCCAGCATTCAAAACCGAAGTCGGTTCCAGCACCGCGGTGAAATGGCCGGTCGGCGTGGGCGGCAAGGGTAACGAAGGCGTCGCCGCCAACGTGCAACGCATCAAGGGTTCGATCGGTTACGTCGAATACGCCTATGCCAAGAAGAACAAGATGGCACACACCCAGCTGAAGAACCGCGACGGCCAGTTCGTGCAACCTGACGACGAAACCTTCAAGGCAGCTGCTGCCGGCGCCGACTGGGCCAAGACTCCTGGCATGCAAGTCATCCTGACCAACCAGGCAGGCAAGAACAGCTGGCCGATCACTGGTGCCTCGTTCATCTTGATGCACAAGACCCAAGCCAATGCCGAGAGCGCGAAAGAAGTGCTGAAGTTCTTCGACTGGGCCTACAAGAACGGCGGTGCCGCTGCGACCGAGCTGGACTATGTCGCGATGCCGCCTTCGGTGACCAAGCTGGTTGAAGAAACCTGGAAATCGAGCCTGAAGGATGCTTCGGGCAAGGCAGTCTGGTAATTCGGCCCGACAATTCTGTCTAATCAATGCGGACCGCTGCTTGCCAAGGCAGCAGCGGTCCGGTTCGGATGGTTCCATCATGAGCGCAAGCCCAAACTCCATAGCGGCATCCATGAGTCAAAGCAAGGAACGCACAGAAAGCGCCGTGTTCGGCGAGAAGCTGATGGCGACGATGCGCCGGCAGCGGCTGCAGGATTTTCTCTTTCATAAATTGACGCTGGTGTTTGCACTGAGCGTCTTGTTTGTTTTATTGGGCATCGTGGTGTCGCTGGTTCTCGGCGCCTGGCCTGCCTTCAAGGAATTCGGTTTGCCGTTCATTACCCGCGTCGAATGGGATCCCGTCAATGACCAGTACGGTGCGGCGATCGCGATTGTCGGCACCCTGGTAACGTCTTTCATCGCCTTGCTGATCGCGTTTCCGATCAGCTTCGGCATCGCGCTGTTTCTCACCGAGATCTGCCCGGCCTGGCTGAAGCGCCCGCTGGGCACTGCAGTCGAGCTGCTGGCCGGTGTGCCCAGCATTATTTACGGCATGTGGGGCCTGTTCGTGTTTGCGCCGCTGCTGTCAGAAACGATTCAGCCCGCGCTGGCCTCCACGTTGGGGCAGCTGCCGGTGATCGGCGCGCTGTTTTCTGGTCCACGCATGGGTATCGGCATGCTGTCGGCTTCCATCATCCTGGCCGTGATGATCATTCCGTTCATCGCCTCCGTGATGCGCGACGTGTTCGAAATCGTGCCGCCAGTGCTGAAGGAGTCCGCATATGGCCTTGGTTGCACCAGGTGGGAAGTGGTACGCAAGATCGTGCTGCCCTATACGCGCATCGGCGTTGTCGGCGGGGTGATGCTGGGCTTGGGCCGCGCGCTGGGTGAAACGATGGCGATTACTTTCGTCATCGGCAACGCCAACAAGCTGTCATGGTCGCTGTTTTCAGCGGGTAACAGTATCGCGTCCACGCTGGCCAACGAGTTCGCCGAAGCCGATACGGCCTTGCATGTGTCCTCGCTGTTTGCGCTCGGCCTGATCCTGTTCGTCATTACCTTTATCGTGCTGTCGGCGGCCAAGCTGATGCTGATCGGCATGGCCCGCAAGGAGGGCGCAAAATGAATACGCAAGTCGTGGACGACATGGCAAAGCAGGCACGCAATCCGGTCTATCGCCGGCGCCTGTTCATCCATCGTGTCGGTATTACGCTGTCCTTTCTGGCGATGCTGCTCGGTCTGTTCTTCCTGATGTGGATCCTGTTCACGCTGATCATCAAGGGTGTGGGTGCGATCAACTTCGCAATGTTTTCGGAAACCACGCCTGCGCCCGGCAGCGATGGCGGGGGCTTGATGAACGCGATCGTCGGGAGCTTGCTGATGGTCGGTACGGCGACTTTCATCAGTACGCCGGTCGGTATCTTCGCCGGTATCTACCTGGCTGAGTACGGCGAGACCAGCAAGATTGCGCAGATCACACGTTTTGTTACCGACATCATGCTATCCGCTCCGTCGATCGTGATCGGCCTGTTCGTGTATGCGCTGTATGTCGCGAAGGTGCAGCACTTCTCAGGCTGGGCTGGCAGCTTCGCGATTTCGCTGATCGCGATTCCGGTGGTGGTGCGTACTACCGACAACATGCTGAACCTGGTGCCGACCAGTTTGCGTGAGGCGGCCTTCGCGCTCGGTGCGCCACGTTGGAAAGTCGCCACCTTCGTTCGCCTGCGCGCGGTCAAGGCCGGCGTCATCACGGGGGTGTTGCTGTCGGTCGCGCGCATTTCCGGCGAAACTGCGCCGCTGTTGTTCACCGCGCTGAACAACCAGTTCTATAGCGCCAACATGAACGCACCGATGGCCAACCTGCCGGTCGTGATCTACCAGTTCGCAATGAGCCCTTACGACAACTGGCGTTCGCTGGCGTGGGGCGGGGCACTGCTGATCACCTTCAGCGTGCTGGCGCTGAACATTCTGTCGCGCACCTTGTTTGCGCAAAAGGCAAACCAATGAAATTTTCCGAGACTATCGCGATGACACCTCAACTGTCCGAAAGCAAGAAGACGCTGTCCATCTCCAACCTGAACTTCTACTACGGTAATTTTCAGGGTCTGAAGAATATCAATATGGATATTCACGACAAGAAGGTCACGGCCTTCATTGGGCCGTCCGGCTGCGGCAAGTCGACGTTGCTGCGCACCTTCAACCGCATGTACGACTTGTATCCGGGCCAGCGCGCGGAAGGTTCGATTCTGTACCATGGCCGCAATATTCTGGACCCGAGCCAGGACGTGAACATGCTGCGCGCGAAAGTCGGTATGGTGTTCCAGAAGCCGACGCCGTTCCCGATGTCGGTGTACGACAACATCGCCTTTGGCGTGCGCCTGTACGAGAACCTGCCGAAAGGCGAGATGGACGAGCGCGTCGAATGGGCGCTGAACAAGGCGGCGCTGTGGACCGAGGTGAAGGACAAGCTGCATAAGAGCGGCCTGTCGCTGTCAGGCGGCCAGCAGCAGCGTCTGTGCATTGCGCGCGGCGTGGCAGTCAAGCCCGACGTACTGTTGCTGGACGAACCGACCTCGGCACTAGACCCGATTTCCACCGCGAAGATCGAAGAACTGATCAGCGAGCTGAAGGGCGACTACACGATCGCGATCGTCACGCACAACATGCAGCAGGCGGCCCGCTGTTCCGACTACACCGCCTACATGTACCTGGGCGAATTGGTCGAATTCGGCGAGACGGACCAGATCTTCATGAATCCGGCAAAGAAGGACACGCAGGACTACATCACTGGTCGCTTCGGTTGATCGCCATCGACTACAACATTCACAGAATCAGAACAGGAGAAACCTGATGCCAGGCGAACACTCTTCCAAGCAGTACGATCTGGATCTGGAAGCGATCCGCTCCAAGGTCTTGCTGATGGGCGGCCTTGTCGAAAACCAGTTCAGCGATGCAGTGACCTGCTTCCGCACCGGCAATGCCGCGCATGCCGACCAGATCATCAAGACCGATGAAAGCGTCAATAATCTGGAAGTGTCGCTCGACGACACCTGCAGCCACCTGATCGTCAAGCGCCAGCCGGCTGCAAACGACCTTCGTACGGTGATGGCAACGATCAAGGTCATCACGGACCTCGAACGTATCGGCGACGAAGCGACGAAGATCGCGCGCGCCGGCAAGACGATCGCAGAGCGCGGTGTGACGACGATCAATCATTACGAGACGATCCGCGTGATGGCGGCCAGCGCTGCCGATATGCTGCATGACGCGCTGGACGCCTTTGCGCGCCTGGATGACAAGCAGGCGATCAAGCTGATCGCGCAGGACCAGGTGGTTGACCATGAATTCCGTTCGGTGATGCGCACGCTGATTACTTTCATGATGGAAGATCCGCGTACAATTTCTGCAGCACTCGACACGCTGTGGGTGGCGAAGGCGATCGAGCGTATCGGCGACCATGCAAAAAACATCGCGGAGTACGTGGTATATATCGTCGAAGGCAAGGACATTCGCCATACCGACTATGCCACTTCCCATCTTGAATGATCGAAGGATAACGAAAACAATATGGCTGTAGCTGAAAAACCGACCATCCTGATCGTCGAGGATGAACCCTCCATCATCGAACTGGTGACGTTTACGCTGAAGGAAGCCGGCTGGAACGTGGCCGCTGTGCAGAACGCGGCAGATGCCTGGAACTTCATCCAGCAGCGTCTACCGCAGCTGATGCTGCTGGACTGGATGCTGCCCGACCAGAGCGGTCTGCGACTGCTGTCGCGTATTCGCGGTGACCGTCAGTTCAACGAGTTGCCGATCATCATGTTGACGGCGAAGAGCATGGAGGAGGACAAGATCGCCGGCCTGGACAACGGCGCCGACGACTACGTGACGAAGCCTTTCTCGCCGCGCGAACTGACGGCACGCATCAACGCGCTGCTGCGCCGCAAGACACCGGAGCATTCGCAGCAATTGATGACGGCTGGATTGGTGACACTGGACCCGGTCAGCTGCAGCGTCAGTATCAACAATGAAAAGATCGATATCGGCCATGCCGAATTCAAACTGCTCAAATTCTTTCTCGCGCATCCGGAACGGGTCTTTTCGCGCAGCCAGTTGCTGGACAAGGTGTGGGGGGACCACGTGGTGATCGAGGAGCGCACGGTCGACGTCCACGTGTTGCGTTTGCGCAAAGCATTGCGGGATGCGGAACATCTGATCAAGACGGTGCGCAGTGTAGGTTATATGCTGTCTGAAAAATAAGCCGGACAGTTCTCATGAATCCTCTTTTGCTGTTCTGGGTCCCGGCCGCGATCCGGCTCCTGCTGGTATTGGCTAGTGCTGGCGTGGTCGGTTATTTCTTCGGCTTGACGGTAGGGCTGCTTGCCGGCCTTGCCTTTCTCCTCTTTCTGATCGTCACCCAGCTGAATTATCTGTTCAGGCTGTCGCTGTGGCTTGATCATCCGGACAGCGAGAAGTTGCCTGATGGCTGGGGCGCATGGACCGACATCTTTTCCCGTCTGTATCGGCTGCGGCGCGAAGATGAGCGCAACCGCGCCGAGCTAAGCGAATGGCTGGCGCGCTTCCGCCAGGCGATGAGCCTGCTGCCGGACGGCGTGGTAATCATGGACGACGTGCTCTTCCTAGAGTGGTGCAATCCGGCGGCGGAAGATCATCTCGGCTTGAATAATGCGCGCGACAAGAGCATGCGCGTCACCAATCTGATCCGTCACCCGGATTTTATCGACTACATCATCCTCGGCCGCTACGATGAGCCGCTGACGATCACGCTGCGCGAACGCAAGTTCATCCTGCATCTGATTCCATTCGAGAATCGCCGCCAGATTCTCGTTACGCATGACGTAACCGAATCGGAGCGCATCGAACGCATGCGTCGCGATTTCATCGCCAATGCCTCGCACGAGCTGCGCACGCCGCTAACTGTCATCAACGGCTTCCTAGAAATCGCGCAGGCACAGCCGAATCTAGAACCGTCGGTCCGCATGTCGCACGTACGTCTGATGCTCGAACAGGGCCAACGCATGCAGCATCTGGTGGAAGACATGCTGGCATTGACACGGCTGGAATCGGTCGACTATCCGCTGCGGCCGGAGCACGTCAACATGCACAATCTGCTCGAGCAGATTCTCCAGGAAGGTAAGGCGCTGTCCGCCGGTCGCCACACCATTACGCTCAGCGCTTCTGGTCCGGACATCACCGGGAGCACCGACGAATTGCGCAGCGCCTTTGGCAACCTCGTT
>DATAHI010000090.1:0-2488 GCA_036263255.1 Oxalicibacterium sp.
TCGCCATCAGTGCACCGAAATAAACAGCGCCGCACGCGGTCAGCACGCCGACTAGTGCGCCGACGCGCAACAATGGCGTGGCGCGCATCGCGACCCAGTCCACCTTGCCTGCCAGCCACAACGCAATGCCGGCCATCATCAGTAGCGCACCGAGCAGGCGCAGCAGGAACATGCGCCAGCCTGGCAAGGCGCGATAGATGCCGCGTCGTTTCAATCCCCAGTACAGGAACGCGGCGTTGATGCAGGCGCCAAGACCGATCGACAGTGCCAGGCCGGCGTGTGCGAACACCGGCACGAAGAGCGAGTTCATCAATTGCGTCGCGATCAATACGCCGATGGCGATCTTGACCGGCGTCTTGATGTCTTGTTGCGCGTAGAAACCGGGCGCGAGGATTTTCACTACAATCAGACCGATCAGTCCGACGCCATACGCGACCAAGGCTTTCGCGGTCATCGTCAGTGACAGTGCATTGAATTTGCCGTAATGAAAGAGCGTCGCGGTCAAGGGTTCGGACAAGGTGGCCAGACCGACCGCACAGGGAAGCGCCAGCAGGAAGGTCAGCCGCAAGCCCCAATCGAGCAGTGAAGAATATTCCTCGTGATTGCCTTCGAAGTTCGCCTTCGAGAGATTCGGCAACAGGATCGTGCCGAGCGCGACGCCCAGCAGCGCAGTTGGAAATTCCATCAGGCGATCGGCGTATGACAGCCAGGACACACTGCCGCTTTGCAGGCGCGAAGCGATGTTGGTATTGATCATCAGGCTGATCTGCGCCGCAGATACCGCGAAGACTGCCGGCCCCATTTTCTGCAGGATCTTGCGCACGCCTGCGTCGGCCAGCGCATGGAAAGGATGGAGCGAGATGCGCGGCAGCATGCCGATGCGCATCAGCGCCGGTATCTGGATTGCCAGTTGGAGCACGCCGCCGACAATGACGGCAATCGCCATGGCATAGATTGGTGTGTGCAGGTACGGCGCGAGAAACAGCGTGGCGACGATGAATGCCACATTCAACAGCACTGGCGTGAAGGCGGGAATCTTGAATTCACGCCAGGTATTCAGGATGCCCCCGCTCAACGCGACGAACGCCATGAAGCCGATGTAGGGGAACATCATCCGTGTCATCCACACCGACGCATCGAAGGCTTCGGATTTTGACGTCAGACCGGTTGCAATCAGATAGACGATGGCAGGAGTGGCGACAACGCCGATGAAGCAGGTTGCCAGCATCGCCCACATCAATGCCGTCGCAACGTGGTCGACCAGCGTCTTGGTCGCTGCATCGCCCTTCTGGCTCTTGTACTCTGCAAGGATGGGCACGAAGGCTTGCGAAAATGCGCCTTCTGCAAATAGCCGGCGCAACAGATTCGGAATGCGGAAGGCGATATTGAAAGCGTCGGTATAAGCCGAAGCGCCGAAGGCGCGCGCGAACAGAATCTCACGGATCAGCCCCGTGACGCGCGAAACCATGGTCATGCCGGAGACAGCCGCAAGCGTTTTATGCAAGTTCATGGAGCGCGATTATAGCGGCAGGCGGTCTGTTGCCGTGGCGAGGAGACGGCGAAAAGTTTTCTTTTTTGTAACATTCTGTGCGTGTTGCTGAGGTTGGGATAAGGGTTTGCCCCCTTGGTAAAAACCAGCTATAATCCGAGGCTTCGCAGAATTCCGTCTTACCAACGCGCGTCTTCGGATGCGCAAAGAATCCGTTTTTTAGGAAATATTCATGGCAAATACCGCACAAGCGCGCAAACGTGCTCGTCAAGCAGTCAAGCAAAACGCGCACAATTCGGCTCAGCGTTCGACCCTGCGCACCGCAGTCAAGGCAGTTCGCAAGGCGATCGAAGCCGGCGACAAGGCGGCTGCAGCACAAGTGTTCCTGGCTTCCGTTTCGACGATCGATCGTATCGCCGACAAGAAGATCATCCACAAGAACAAGGCTGCACGTCACAAGAGCCGTCTGGCTGCTGCTTTGAAAGCGCTGGCTTAATCAAAGCCCTTGCCACCGGCTGCTCCGGTCGGCATCTTGCGCAGGTAATTAAAAACCCGCATGGTGGAAGCCGTGCGGGTTTTGTCGTTTGTGCTCAGACGAGAGTACCGCTCTCGAGCTATCGAGCCCGCGGCAGACCTTCGATCTTGCTGCCCGGTGCAATATTCTTGCGCTTGAACCAGCCAAGATTCATCTCCAGCGCATAAGGCACCGGCTTCTTCCCGCAGTGCGAGTCCAGCGTTTGCGGTTGCATGTCTTCGATATTCACAACCGTGCCGTCCGCGTCGATGAAAGCGACGGACAGCGGAATATTCGTGTTCTTCATCCACATGCAAACATGCGCTGGCGCGCCGAAGAGAAATACCATTCCCTCGTTCTGTCCCATGCTGTTCCGGTACATCAGTCCCTGTTCACGTTCGGCTTCGGTGGCTGCCACTTCCGCCTGGATCACATACAGCCCGGCGTTCAGCGATACAACGGGGGATTTTTTTTGCTGCGCCTGC
>DATAHI010000091.1:0-2398 GCA_036263255.1 Oxalicibacterium sp.
TCATCAACGATGCACCGATCAACTTCGATACTGCGCAGACGAACGGCCAGCCATAAAAGCCCAAGAACTACGATGGCAAATACGATGGTCCCATCACGATGCGTAAAGCGCTGACGAAGTCCAAGAACATGGTGTCAATCCGGATTCTGCAACGCATCGGTGCCAAGTACGGCCAGGAATACGCGATGCGCTTCGGCTTTGATGCTGACAAGAATCCGCCCTATCTGACGCTGGCGCTCGGCGCCGGCAACGTCACGCCGCTGCAAATGGTTGGCGCGTACTCGGTCTTTGCCAACGGCGGCTATAAGGTCAGCCCTTACCTGATCTCCAAGATCACCGATGCCAACGGCAAGGTACTGTCCGAAGTGAAGCCGGATCGCGCGGGCGACGAAGCCAACCGCGTAATCGACGCGCGCAATGCCTTCATCATGGACGACATGCTGCAGGACGTGGTCAAGCACGGCACCGCGATGAAAGCCTTGTCGCTGAAACGCACCGACCTGGCCGGCAAGACGGGCACCACCAATGATTCCTTCGACGCCTGGTTCTGCGGCTACCAGCCAAAGATTGTCGGCGTCGCCTGGATCGGCTTCGATCAACCCCGCAATCTCGGCAACCATGAAACCGGTGGTGGCCTCGCGCTGCCGATCTGGATCAGTTACATGGAGAAGGTGCTGAAGAATGTGCCGGAGGCTGAACGCACCGTGCCCGACGGCGTGATCAGCGTGAACGGCGACTACTACTATGCAGAGAATCCGCCGAGTATTGGCGTGCGCAGCCTGGGTGTCAGCAACGATGGCGAAAACAATAGTGCACCCGAACCGCAGCCGACCAAGGATGAAGTGAAGAACGAACTGTTCTAGTAGTGAGTCAGCCCGCCTGCAAAGTGATGGAAACGCCCCCTTGCGCGCCGATCATCTCTGACAAGGCGGCAAACAATTCAGTGCCGTCGCGCGTATTGACCCAGCGTTCGCCGTCGGCGCGGAAGTGGAATCCGCCGGATTTTGCCGCCACCCACAGTTCCTGCATTGCGGCCTGACTGTTGACGATGATCTTGCTGCCGTTATCGATAAATTCGATCTCCAGCACATTGCCGTTGCGCGAACATTCGACGTCGAGCTCGTCGTCATTGGTCAACTTTTCCAGCGCGGTTTCGATGCGCGCCAGCGCTGCCTCGGCCCGGCTCAGGAATTCCGTTTCGGTCATGCTACACTCCAACACATTTTGTCAAACAGTGATTCTAATCGTGAAGTCCCGTTCTGGTTTAGCACGCCGCTTTCTTCTGCTTGCGCTGATCGCCATGCTGGCGGCTTGCGGGCAACGCGGCCCCCTGTATCTGCCCGATGCGCAAATGCCGCGCGGCAAGGCTGCCAAGCAGACGAAGGGCGTACCGGCGCTGCCGCCAGCCAAGGCCGACGCAGCGCCAACCGCCAAGACGCCGGACAATGACGAGTCGCGCGCCATCGTGCCCGTGACACCATCCATCCCCAATTAAACAAGCAACATGTCGCATTTTTCTCGCCAACAGGGCGTGCTATGCGTGGAAAACACGCCATTGACGCGCATCGCCGAGCAGTTCGGCACGCCGACCTACGTGTATTCGAAAGCTGCGCTCGTCGAGAATTTTTCAGCCTATGCCGACGCATGCAGGAAACACGGCCGTAATGACGATAGCGCGCTGGTTTGCTATTCCGTCAAATCGAATTCCAATCTCGCCGTGCTGAATTTGCTTGGCAAGCTTGGCTCCGGCTTCGATATCGTCTCAGGCGGCGAATTGCTGCGTGTACTGGCTGCGGGCGGCTCGCCGCGCAAGGTTATTTTCTCCGGCGTCGGTAAATCGCGCGAGGAAATGAAGCTCGCCCTGTCGCACGACATTTTGTGCTTCAACGTCGAATCGATCCCCGAATTGCATCGTCTGAACGAAGTAGCGGGCGAGATGGGCAAGCGCGCGCCGGTCTCGCTGCGCGTGAATCCGAACGTCGATGCGAAAACGCACCCCTACATTTCCACCGGCCTGAAGGACAACAAGTTCGGCGTTGCATACGAAGACGCTTTGCCGACTTATCGCATCGCCGCCAAGCTGCCGAACATCGACGTGGTGGGAATCGATTGCCACATCGGCTCGCAGCTGCTGGACGATACGCCGCTGCTGGAAGCGGTCGATAAATTGATCGAACTGATCGATACGCTGGCGGGTGAAGGAATTCACGTGCACCACCTGGATATCGGCGGCGGCATCGGCATTAATTACACGGGCGATCAGCCGGTTGCGGTCGGCGATTATCTTGCACGGCTGTTCGCAAAAGTCGATGCGTGGCGCGCGAAGTCGCACGGTGGCAAGCCGATCAAGGTCATGTTCGAACCTGGCCGTTCCATCGTCGGCAATGCCGGCCTTCTG
>DATAHI010000092.1:0-13415 GCA_036263255.1 Oxalicibacterium sp.
CAACGGCCCTTTACCTTGGTAATTGCCGCCGACATTGATCGTGCCGCCGCCTGCATCGCCTGATGCATCGAGCAGCGCGTTACCGGTCAGCGCGACTTTGTTGCCCAATACCTTGATGCTGCCGCCTTTTTGTCCTGCCGCTTTGCCGCTCACATCCAGCGTGCCGCTGTTCTGCGTGTTGCCGCCGTCGGCCGACAGGATGATTTCGCCGTTGCGCTCTTCTGCGGTATTCGCGCG
Organism: Oxalicibacterium sp.; assembly: GCA_036263255.1. Classification (GTDB taxonomy): domain Bacteria; phylum Pseudomonadota; class Gammaproteobacteria; order Burkholderiales; family Burkholderiaceae_D; genus Oxalicibacterium. Next base: position 238 of record DATAHI010000092.1, read on the forward strand.
CACCAGCCCGGTGTTGTTGACCACTGCCGTCTGCAAATCTGTCGCAACGGCCGCCGTCATGATCGCGCGGCCGCCGTCGGCCAGCAGCTGGCCGCTATTCTCGACGCCGGACAATTGCGCGACTGTTTTTTCATTGACGGCAAAACTGATCAGGCTGTCGCCTTGCACGTCCAACGTCATTTTGCTGCCGGAGGCGAGGGCGACCGTGCCCAGTTTGGCTTGCACAATGCCGCGGTTGGCAGCGTAGTCACCGGCCAGCACGACATAGCCGTTGCCGCGGGCCTTCAACACACCTTCATTGATGACTTCGCGCCGCGCGGCATCTAGGCTGCCACGTGTGAACACGTAGTTGCCGTTCAGGAAATCGTCGTCGTTGATGTTCAGCGTGGTGGCGAGCAGGCCGCCGACGTCCACCGAGGAGCCGGCGCCGAAGTAAACACCGTTCGGATTGACGATGAAGACCTGGCCATTTGCAGTTAGTTTGCCGTAGATATTCGAGCGAGGACCGCCATCAACGACACGATTCAAGATGATCGAACGGCTATCCGGTTGATCAAAACTGACGGTTCCTCCAGCGCCAATAGAGAAGTCTTTCCAGTTGATGATCGCTTTGGACGATGTCTGGGTGATGATGACCTGATTGGCGCCGTTCGGTTGGATAGTCGCAGAGCCTTTCACGACCGTGCCGCCGGATGGCAGCGTCTGTGCCAACACGGATTGGTACAGGAGCAGCGCCAGCAGCGCCGCGGACGGGAAGGGCTTAGAAGCTCGCACTGATGCTCATCCAGATTCTGGTGGAACGGTCGTCGACGGCTTCTGGCTTCGCGCCAATCGGTTTGGCGGCGTCGATCGATGCGACGATGCTCCTGGCTGGGAAGAAGCTTGCACCCAGGCCGACACTATGCAGGCGATCCGAGTTGTCGCGGAAGCCAGGCGCCTTGTACGTCACTTCGCCGGTGTCGGCCGTCAGCCGGAAAATGCCGTAGCTTCCGCCGAGGCTGAACGGACGACGCAATTCTGCGGTGCCGAGATAGCCGCTGTCGCCACGCAATTCGGAGGGGCGATAGCCGCGCACGCTGGACGGGCCGCCGAGCGAAAACTTTTCGGTGTCCGGTAACATCTGGCTGCTGTACATCACGTCGGCACGCAGATACAGATCCCATTTTCCGCTCAGCGGCGCATTATGGTTTGCATCCATTTCCCACCGTGCCAGCACTCTGTTCTGCTGGCTGTAGCTCGGATCGCTCTGCGGCAGCCGTTCGACGCTCTTGAAGTTCGTCGCCAGACTGAAGTTCGCGTTGGTCACCGACGTGTCGTCGTTGATCACGCTGAACTGGTAACCGAGATTCATCACCGTGATTGCGTTGTCGGACAGCGTGGTATCGAGCGCAGTCTGCGTCAGGCGATCGCGTTTAACGCCGATGCTCAGGATCTCGGTATCGTCGCGCGTGCGCACAACCGGATGCGTGACCGTCATGTCGGTCGTTGTAACGTCGCCGCTCAGGCCGAGCTTCTTGACGAGCGCGCTGTCCACGTCGTACACCACCCGCGAGACGCCGACCGACAGCCGCGTACCGATGGTATTCAAGGGAACCGAATATCCCACACGCCCGTAGCGCACCAGACCCTGATTGGTGCGCGAACCGGCGACCGCAAGCTGATCACCCCAGCCGAAAGGTGAATTCAGATTCAGCGAGAAATCGAGACGGTTGCGCCCAGTTTCCTTGCGGCCATAGTTGTTGAAGCCGACGCTGCCGTTGAAGAGCTTTTCGTCCAACTGGATCTCGGCATCGGTATCGCCGAATTCCTCGCCCGGCTCCAGAACCAGCTTGGCGGACAGCCCTGGTAGATCGTTCAACAGCAGCATCGTGGTTTCAAGGCGGTCCGTCGTGACCAGCGTACCGGGCTTGATCAATTGCGTGCGGGCGTCGATGAAGCCGTCGGAGTAACGGCGATTGCCGTTGATGTGCACCTTGCCGATGCGGCCTTCGACGATCTGGATCACCACCGTGCCGTCACTCACGCGCTGCGCCGGAATTACCGCGCGCGCCAGCGTGTAACCGCGGTCATGATAGAAGGCCGTGATCGTATCCGCCGCCTTGTTCAGGTCGTACAGGTTCAGCTCCATGTCGACGAAGCGTTCGACCAGCCGCTTCAGCAGGCGCTTCTTGAATACCGTGTTGCCTGAAAAATCGAAGGCATTGACGCGAAAGCGCTTGGCGCGTGGATCGTGCGGCGAAGGCGCGCTCTGTACCGGTAACAAGACCTGCGGCGGCGTGGCCGGCATGCGCGGCTTGCCGACGCCGAGCGTGTCCAGCACGCTGCCGGGCGTGACGGGCTCAGCGGCCATGGCGCTGCCCTGCAGCATCAGCAGCACAAGCGGCACCGCGGATGCGCAGCGCGCAGCGGCAAGATCGATACGTTTTCTTCGCGACACGTTGTTGCCGATATCAGGATGCAGTCAGCGCGTTGCGCAATCGTTTGTTGTGTTCCTGCAGGTCGCGCGCCATCTGCACTGCAATCATGTACTGCAGGTGATGCCCGATCGGCGAAGCTTCGCTGAACAGCTGGCGGAAATCGTCGTAGCCGAGAGCAGCCACCTTGACCGCGCCCTTGGCTGTGCAGGTCGCCATCGCAGGCAGATTCTGTACCAGCGACAGGATGCCGAACAGTTCGCCGTCGGCCAGTTCGCGCAGCACGTAATCCTCGCCACCGGCTTGATCGTGGCGCGTGATGCGCACGGCACCTTGCAGCAGCATGTACAGCGCGCGACCTTGTTGCCCTTGCTCGATGAAGACATGACCGTCGGCGTGTTCTTCCACCTGCAGGTGGTTCGCCAGCGCGGCCAGATGCGATGCCTGGAAGTCCTCGAAGGCGGGCAGGTTTTTCAGGAAATAGGTGAGTTCCATCGGTTTCCTTGTGATTCGTTCTTATTGAGCTGCGGCTTCGCTGGCGGCGCGGAAGCGCTTGGCCATCAGGTCGATGAAATGCTGCAGCAGAACCTGCGCGATCGCCTCGTTCTCGGTAATCAGTTTTTCGAATGTCAGGTGATGTACGCGCAGTAGCGTGCACGGCGTTTCGGTCGTGATCGTGGCGCTGGCTAGGAATTCGCCGCTGAGCACCGAGATTTCACCCATCCATTCACCAGGCTTCACGGTGCCGAGCTTTTTCGCTTGCTTGTCGATCTCGATCGAGGCAGCCAGCGTGCCGTCCAGCACGAAGTACAGGAAGTCGACCGGCATGCGATCGCGAATCACGATGCGATTGGGAGCGAATTCCTGCACCGAGGCGCCATCGAGAAAGACCTCGAGATTGGCACGGCCGAGCTCCTGGGCGATGGCAGGGAAGCGGGCTTCGAATTGCGAAACGAGAGAAGCGTCTACTTTCATGGCGTGTAGGTTCTTAGTGTTGTTGTTGCCGGTTGCGACGAAGAAGGCTGTTCCGCACGGCCACTGAACTGGATGCCGGTCGCGAGGAAGCCACCGATCAAGAGAAGCGGAAACAGCACGGCTACCACCTTGATGCCCAGTGATGGCGCGGGCGGCGTCGGCCCATAATGGTTGTCGTCCTTGCTGCCCGGGATGAACCAGAAAGCGAGAGTCAGCACCGGCACCAGCAACAGCAAGGCCAGCCAGCCGCCGACGTTGAAATCATGCGCGCGCTTGATCGTCAGGATCGTGAAGAAGATCGGCAGCGCGCAGTAGAACAGCAGCACGCAGACGATCACGTAGAGCGTGCGGCCGAGTTCGCCGAGCTGGATCAGCAGGAAGGTGATCATCCAGATCAGGAAGAAGGAAGCCACCAGCGCGCCCAGTGTGTTGGCGATGTAATGCGCCCGGCCGATGCGGCCGCGCAGCGACAGCAGTCGTGCCGGCTTCTGTGAGGGCAGGGTGAGTTTGTCGATGTCCGGTGTCATGGTCCCACCCATTTGCCTGGGTTCTTGAATGGCGTCTGCATGCGCACGATCGCTTCTGCCGTGATCGGGATGCGGTACTCGTCCGTGATGCCCGTGCACAGGCGCGAAGTCGAGCCGCCGCCCTCGGAAGCCAGCATGTCGGCCGCCGTATTGCCCACCACTGGTACGGATGGTGGATCGACGGTCAGGTTGTAGATCAGCTTGTTGAGTATCGGCACCGCCATCTTGTAGCAGTAGGTGACGCGTACCTTCAGCAGGTTGGCATCCTGGATATTCATGTTGGCGGAACCCGAAACGCCGGTGTCGCGGTACATCAGGTTGTCGTTCGGGATTTCACTGCCGGATTCGGACAGGCTCGAATAGGCGCTCAGTGCAGCGGGCGTAGGATTGACGATCTTGATATGCGTCAGCCGCGTGTCCGTCATCTGATCTTCGGATTGCTTCCATGCGGTCTTCAACACGCTCATGTCGCGCGTTGCTCCCTGGCTGTGCGCAAACAGCGGCATCATGCCGGAGGCGAGGCCGTCGACAATCGCATTCATCGATCCGTTGTTCAATGCAGCCTGGCGCGTGGCGGCAAACACGGCGTAGTTCAGCGTGACCTTGGTCTGATAGATGAAACCGAACTGGACCGCTCCCAGAATCAGCATGATCAGGATAGGGAAGACGTAGATGTACTCGACGAGCGCCTGTCCCTGCTCATAGCCATGAAAACGGATGACGGGATACTTCATCAGTGCGCACCCGTGGCAGCAGGGGTGGTGGAAGGCGCAACGGCAGGTGTTGCTGCCTTGGGAGCGCGGGTCAACCCTTCGAGCGGCAGTTTCTCCATCGCCTGGATCAGTCCGTCGAGCTTGGCGCGCAAGGCGTCGTCGCCCTTGACCAACGCATACGACTGGATGAACGAAGCCCAGGCCTGGCGCACGCGCACCACGCCGAGGTTGTGCCACACCTTTGCGTCGGTACTGTTCAACATCAGCGCCTTCTGATACGCATCGACCGCCTGATCCGGGCGATTGGTACGCGCATACAGATTGCCCAGCGTGAACCAGGTTTCGGGTTCGTTTGGCGCTTCACGTGCGAGTCCGAGCAACAGGCGTTCCGCCTTGTCATCCTGTTCGCCGATATAGGCAGCCTGCGCCTTTTCGCGCAAGGCATAGATATCGTTCGGTTGCTGGTGCAGCGCAGCGCAACCGCTCAACAGAAGTGCGATGCTGCTCAGGGCGAAACGGAAGACCTTCATGCGGAACCTTCCCGCCAGGCCAGCACATCGCCCGGTTTCAGGTCGATCGCATCCAGCGTGCCGGGCGCAAGTTCAAGTGTGCGTTCCGCATGCAGGCTGCCGGCAATGCGGGCAGGGTGTACGTTGCGCAGCAGCTTGCGTACGCAGCCCGAGGCGTCAAGAAAGGCGAGGTCCAGCGGATAGCCCATGCCTAGCGTGTGCACCAGCCGGCATTCATTGATCATCATGCCTTCGCCGGATTGCAGCGGTGCGCGGCCGAGCAAGCCGCGCGTGCGTTCCCATGCGCTGACCGCATTCCACACGCGCGGTACGATGCAGCGTTCACCAAGATAGACTGCGCCCAGTTTCACAGCATGCCTTCCTGCATGAATTTGACGACGATAGGGAAGGCCAGCACGATGAAAGTGACCGGAAAGATAAAGGCAATCAGCGGCAGGATCAGCTTGACTGGCGCTTCCATGGCCAGCTTCTCGGCGCGCTGGAAGCGTTCGATGCGACGCTGCTGCGATTGCACGCGCAGCGCCGCGCCGACGCTGGCGCCCATCTTCTCGGCCTGGATCACGGTACCGACGAAGCTGGTTATCTCCTTCATGTTCAGGCGATTTTCCATGCGGCGCAGTGCGTCCGCACGCGGCACGCCAGCGCGCAGATCGCGAGAAATCATCTGGAATTCGTTACGCAAGGCACCGGCCGGCCCCTTGTCCATCGCCTGCTTGATTGCACCGGTGAGGTTCAAGCCGGCTTCGACGGCAAGCGTGATGAAATCCAGATACACCGGCAGAGCCTTCAGGATTTCCTTCTCACGACGCTTGCGTGCGTCACCAAGCCAGATCCGCGGATAGAAATTGCCAAGCAGCGTGATGCCGATCAACAGGCCCGGCGAAGAGTAATCGAGCGCATTCATCGAGAACCAGGCCAGACCAAAGGCGACGATGGTCGAGAACATGCGCACCGCGTAGTACTGCTCGGCGGTCAGGATGTAACCGACGCCGGTTTCCTGCAGCAGCTTGTGCGCCTTCTCCAGCCAGGAAGAAGGCGTGCGCGAGGCGAAGTGATACTCGAGGAACGTAATCGCCGGCCAGCTCATGCGCAGCGCCGGCGGCAGCGGGTCCATGTACTCGCGTTCTTCCTTTGGCACCTCGGATTTGAGCTTGGTGACGCTGTAGCTGATCAGCAGAACGATGACGCCGACCGAGATGCCGATGAGCAGTGCGATGAGAGAATTCGAATGCATGATGTCAGACGTCAATCGAAGTGATTTTGCGGATGATCAGATAGCCGATCGTGATCATCACGATGATGACGGCGAGCGTGCACCAGCCGAAGAAGGTAGTGAACATGGCGCCCATGGCCTTCGGCTCGATCCAGTTCAGCGCAGCCATGATCAACAGCGGCAGGCAGGACATGATCAGCCCTTGCATTTTCCCCTGCGCGGTCAGGCTGCGGATCTTGCCTTCCATCTGCGCCTTCTCGCGCAGCGTGGTCGCCAGCGACTCCAGGATCTCGGCCAGATTGCCGCCGACTTCGCGCGAGATGCGCAGGCCGGAAACCACCAGCGAGAAGTCCTGCAGCGGATTGCGCTTTTCCATGTTGACGAGCGAGGTGTCGAAATCGACGCCGAGGCGCTGCTCGCGCAGCATCAGTTCGAATTCCTGGCTGAGCGGCGGCTTCTGCTCCTTCACCATCGATTCCATCGCCACGTTCAGGCTGGCGCCTGCGCGCATCGCACCGGAAATCATCAGTAAGGCATCCGGAAGCTGTTCCTCGAAACGCTTGAGGCGGCGTACCGCCAGCTGCTTGATGTACCACTTCGGCAAGATCAAGGTGCCGATCGCGGTAAACGTGACGAATACCGGATTGTTGGTGATCAACCAGACCAGCGTCGGCAGCACGATCAGCGCCGCGACGTTGTAATAGAAGATCTGCGTCGGATCGAGAAAGATGAACATGTCGGCGAGCGTGGTCTTCGTCGACGTTTCCAGCTCCGAACGCTGTTTCGCCAGCACCGAGCGCACCGCCTGGATGCCGAGCCAGATGATGACGAAGGCCGTCAGCAGCCCGAGCGCGAGGATCAATCCTAGACTGGTCACGGTTAGGCCTTTGCGTTGAAGATGCTGAGGTCGATGTCGAGACCGCGACCGGCCAGGTCTTCGTAGAACTCCGGAATCTGTCCCGTTGCCACATGGCGCCCGCGTACCTTGCCGTCCGGACCGAAGCCTTCCTGCTTGAACAGGAAGATATCCTGCATCTGGATGATGTCTCCTTCCATGCCGGTGATCTCGGTGATGTGCGTCACCTTGCGGCTGCCGCAGGAGAAGCGATTCTGCTGCACGATGAAGCGCACGGCGGACGCGATCTGTTCGCGGATCGCGCGGATCGGCAGGTCCATGCCGGCCATCATCACCATCACTTCGATACGGGCGAGACAGTCGCGCGGCGTGTTCGCGTGGGCGGTCGTCAGCGAGCCGTCGTGACCGGTGTTCATCGCGGTCAGCATGTCGAGCGCTTCACCGCCGCGGCATTCGCCGACGACGATACGGTCAGGACGCATGCGCAGACAGTTCTTGACTAGATCCCGGATGCTGACCAAGCCCTTGCCTTCGGCATTGGCGGGGCGCGATTCGAGTCCGATCAGGTTCGGCTGCGTCAGCTGGAGTTCGGCGGCATCCTCGACCGTGATGATGCGTTCGTCCTTCGGGATGTAGCTGGACATCACGTTCAGCAGCGTCGTCTTGCCCGAACCGGTACCGCCGGAAATGATGATGTTCGATTTCTGCTCGACCACCGTTTTCAGGAAGTGCAGCATTGCCGGCGTCATCGAACCGAATTTCACGAGGTCTTCGCCGACCAGTTTCTTCTTCGAGAATTTACGGATGGTGATGTTCGCGCCTTTCAGTGCCAGCGGCGGGATCACTGCGTTCACGCGCGAACCGTCTTTCAGGCGCGCGTCGACCATCGGCGAGCTTTCATCGATGCGGCGGCCCAGCGGCGTAACGATGCGCTCGATCGCACCGATCACCGCCTGGTTGCTGGTGAAGGTGATCGGCGATTTCATCAGCTGACCCTTGCGCTCGATAAAGATCTCATCGTGCGAGTTGACCATGATCTCCGAGACCGATTCGTCGGCGATCAGGTCTTCCAGTGGACCCAGGCCAACGACTTCGTCCAGCACGCGCTTGACCAGCAACTCCTTGTCCATGTGTGGAGGAATCGTCTTGTCGGCAGCCACGATTTCGCGCAGCATCGCGAGCGTGTTCTCGCGCAGCTCCTGTTCGTTCTGGCGGTTGACGTCGACACGGCGCAGATCCATCTGCTTGATCAACGCCTGATGCAGGCGCTTGAGCACGGCGATGGTTTCAGCGATATCCGCGGCGCTTGCCTGTTCCATCTCTGGCTCAGGCTCAACTTCAGCCTTGGGCGCAGCGGCTGACGCAGGGGTCGGCGCCGATGCCTGTGAGGCAGAGTTCTCAGGCGCGGAACCGTCCTGCATATCCAGATCCAGCACTTCCAACGCGTAGTCACAGATGTGGATTGCGTCGCCTGGCTGCAGCGGGCCGTGCAAGCCATTGATCTTGATGCCGTTGACCTTGGTGCCGGCGGAACTCTGGTGGTCTTCCACGAACACGCCATCGCTGCGGCGGTGAATCGTTGCGTGATGACGGCCGACGGTCCATCCCTGCAGGATGATGCGGTTCTCGTCCGATTTGCCGATCGTGCATTTATCGATCGTGCATTCTTCTTCGGTGCGTCGCCCCTTGGGCGTGGTCACGGCGATAGTCAGCATGGGGAACCTCAGTCGATCAGGTCTTTGTTGTTCAACTTGCGTTCGAAGCTCTCGCGAATGTCCATCACCTTGTCGATGCGCTCGCGCGTGATGGTAGAGGAGGGGTCGACGATGGTTGGCGTCACCAGCACGATCAGATCGGTGCGGCCGGACTTGAAGTTATCCGAACGGAACAGGCGGCCCAGCACCGGAATGTTGCTGATGCCCGGTACCTTGGTTGCGTCGTTCGACATGTCGGTATTGACCAGGCCGGACATCACGATGGTCTGGCCGTTGCGCACGTTGATCTCGCTTTCCGACTGGCGGGTCAGGAAACCGGGAATGCCTTGCACCGACACGGAAGAATCGATGCTGCTGATCTCGGTGGAGATCGAGGCGACGATGTTGCCGTCGTCATCGGCCACCGGCTTGATCGACAGACGGATACCGTAATCCTTGAATTCGACAGAACCGGCTCCGAGTGCAGAAGTGGCAGGCAGAGGAATCTGGCCGCCGGCAAGGAATTTCGCTTCGCCGCCGCTACGCGCACTGAGTTCAGGTTCGGCCAGCGTATAGGCGTCGCCATTGTCCTTCGCCAGGTTCAACGTGGTCTGGATCAACGAAGAGATGCCGAGGTAGGTCGTCAATCCGCCTTTTCCCGGCACCGGCAGCACGCCTTTCAGCGCGCCCTGCGTCTGCGGACGGTCGGAGCCGAAATTGCCAGCGAAGCCCAGCATTGGGCCGGCGGCGGAACCCGGCCATTGCAGGCCGATGTTTTCCATTACCGATTTCTTCATTTCGACGATCTGCACTTTCATGTAGATCATCTTCTTCATCGAAACCTGCTCTTCGGTTACCAGGCTGGTTGCCTGCGGATACATCTTCACGGCCGCCGCGACCCGCAGCAGATTTTCCTTGCTGGCCGAACCGCTGACGATCACATTCGGCCCCACCGCCGAGACGCGAACAGTCGGCAGATCGCCCAGCATGGCGCTCAGGCTGCGATAGGCGTCGCCGGCATCGCGCGGACTGACGCGCACCGTGTATGCGGTCTTGTGCTTTTCGTCGGACCAGATCACGAGGGAGGAGTCGCCCGGCGCTTCGCCGATCAGCAGCAATTCGTTGTTGCTCAGCACCGAGGTCGTGAACATCTTGCCGTTACCCACGGCGATACGGTGAATACGGGTGGTCGGCAGTGTCTTGACTTCGCCGACGAACATGACGATGTCCTTGCCGACCTGCGTGGCTTCCTGGGCGGAGGCGGTCTGCGCGAGGGCCATCAGGCTGAAAAGGCAGACAGAAACGAGACGTGTAAGCATGGTGTTCTCTATTTACTTGTTGGATTTTGCCGGCGCAGCCGTATTGCCGAGGCTGAGTTTGACGAGGTCGGTCAGGGTCTGAGGTGCTGCCATCTGGTTTGCGCCGGCATTGCCCGCGGTGCCGGCGTCGGCTTGAGCCGGCAGTCCCGGAACGGCAAGCGGCACGTTGATGGCTGGAGCGACCGGCTCATTGCTGGCCTTGCCGCCGATGAAGTACTCGACGTAGGCACCTGAGGATTTGCGGCCCGTGCGGCGTGCGCGTTCGCGAATGTCGTCGAGCAGGTTGTTCGCGGTGACCGTCTCGAAGTCCACGGTTTGCTTGTCGTTCTCGTTGCGCAGTACTGCGCGGATCTTGCCGAGTTCGGTCGCGAGGGCGAGGCGCGCGGCCTGGGTCGGCGTCACCTCCAGCGTGAAGTTGCTGTAGCTGACCTTGCGTTCGCCCGGCGTGGCGGGATCGTCATGCGTGACCTTCTGACCGGTCGCCAGCACTTTCACCTGGTCGAGGAAAGGCACCACGGTTTGGTTCGCGCCACCGGCGGCACCGTCACCGCTGCTCAATACCAGCATCAGGTCGACCAGGTTGCCCGGTTCAACCATGTGCGAGACGGAATTGATTTCGTCGACATTGATCGTCATCGCGCGCTTGCCTTCCTTCAGGCTGCCGGAGAAGTCGGCGAAGACTTCCTGCACGTCAGCCTTGCGCAATGGCTTGCCGCGCTCGACGTTGCGGATCAGCACGTTGTTTTTGAACTGCTCGAAATCTGCCACTGTGATGGTGTCGCTGTAGACAAAATCGGCCGGCACGTTGCGCGACGCGACGGTCGACTCATCGAGCACCGTGCCGGCAGACATCGGCCGCACCGGTACGACGACGGCAACCATCGCGCCGCGAGCCTGGTCGCTGCGCGCGCGCACCGTTTCCTCGATGGTCTGCTCCCGCTGGGCCAGATATTTTGAAGTCAGCCATGTCGTCAATAAGGCCAGCACGACCGCTGCGATAAGCATCAACCAGGTTTTGTTGATCTTGATGTTGGGACGTTGGATTTTCAATTTAAATGACCCTGCGGATTGGAAATGGGTTGGTTTGCTTCGTGATTAGTTGAATGACACGTCGACTGGCCATTCGGGATTCTGCAAATCTACGCACTTGTCGACGCCGATTTCGACCGGCCCGATGTCCTTGCTGACAAAGCAGTTCGGCATCGAGGAAATCGAAATCGCGAATGAGTAATCGGTGTAGTACTCGCGGATCGCATTCGCCAACTTGGCGATCGGCGGATCGTTGCCGCTGACGAGCACCAGCACGCCGACCATCAACACGACCACGTACTCGATCAGCGACTGTCCGCTGCTACGCTTTTTTCGCGGCAATGGCCGCATGGCAGGCCGCGCGCTCATGGCTTGTCCACCAGCGTGGCGAGTACCGTGGTCTGCGATCCGCTACGTGTAATGACGAGATTGGCTTCCGCCAGGTCGCGTTTCATCACTAGCGTGATGCCTGGCCCTTTGCCGGTCGTGATCTGATAGCTGCTGATCATCTTCCATCCCTGATCCGCTAGGTTCTGGCGGTAAAAATCGGCGTTCGATTGCGCCGAAAACGTATTGCTGAGCAGGATCGTGCGGGCGTTCTTGCCGTCGTCACGATGCTCGATGTCGTTGATGACGGTGCTGCCCGACATCATCGGCAGCTTCTGGTCCGAGGCAATGCGCGGTCCGGCGAGCGGCTGCGTCGCGCTCAGCAGACCGGTCGATCCAGTCTTGCCTGCCGCCTGCACCTGCACGGTGAAGAAGCATTTACCGCGCTTGACGCCGATCGTCTGCCACTGGCCCACCACGTTCTCGACCGGCGCGGCGCTGCCGCTGCCATTCCAGACGCGGCGATAAAAGGCAAGGATGACGTCCGGCGACTTGTCGCTGTCGAAGCGCTTCACGCTCATCGGCACGCCGTTGAAGAGCATGTAAGGCGCGACCCACTGGACTTTCGCTTCCGGCTGAGGAAAGGCAGGGCAGTCCAGCTCTTCGGCGGACGCGGCCGACAGCAGCCCCGCTGCCATCAGCGATGCCGTTGCGATCCTGCCTGTCTGTCTCCCCATTCTTTTCATCGCCTGTTCTCGTTCTATTTCAGGCGGTCGGCCGGAACCTTGTCCGGTTCGATCTTCCCGGGTTCGAGTTTCGACGCTTCCGGCAGCAGCAGCGACAGGGCCTTCAGCACGTACTCCATCACGTTGACGCCGCCGACCTCGGCAGCGAGGATCGAGGTCGGCACCAGTCCCTTGACCTGCTGCTTGACGCTGGTCTTGTTCGGATCGTCCGGGCCGTCCGCGCTCCAGCCATTGGCCAGCAGCACGTTGGTTTCGTGGAAGCTCGTCTTTGAGTTCTTCAGCAGGAAGTGGTCGTAGTCGATGTCGCGTACTTGCATCGTGACGGTCGCCGAGTACAGACCTTTCATTTCCAGTGTGAACGGACCGAGCGTGGCGGCCAGATTGGCAATGGGATCCAGGATCACATTGAGCGTGCCGGGCGCCTGCGCGCTGCCGACGCTGTTCTGCAGGTCGTCGTAGTCCACCAGCATCTTGTCGCCGGTGCGGTCGCGCCATAGCGCGCGAGAGCTGTTCTTGTAATCGCCGGCACTTTTGTCGGAACTGGTAAATGCGCCTTGATCAACACTGGACGAATAAGCGAGATCGGCCGTCTCCGACATCTGACGTACGCCGATCTCGTTGCGGATCTGGCCATCAGATTTTTCGTTTGCATTCCAGCTGTTGCTCCGACCCAGCCAGCCCAGACTGGAAGCCGCGCTGCCGCCATACCAGACGGTGCGTTCCCACGCCGCGTAACGCGATGCCTGCACCGCGGCCGAGCGCATGTCGAGATACTTGCCGATCAGCGGGATGGCGAGGAAGAGCGGCACCAGCACGAAGCCGGCGACGATCACCA
>DATAHI010000093.1:0-3453 GCA_036263255.1 Oxalicibacterium sp.
ATGCTGGATGTCACCTCAAGTTTCTGTTCACCGATGTAGATCGGTTCGGCGATCGCTTCGCGCAGTTTCTGCAGGGTCGGCGTCATGGTTTCCATCCGGTCCGACTGGTCGGCCAGGACCAGTACGAATTCGTCGCCGCCCAGTCTCATCACGCTGTCGGTCTGACGCACGTTACGCACCATGCGGTCGGCAACGGTCTTCAGCAACTCGTCGCCGGCCTTGTGGCCCAGCGTATCGTTGATCAGCTTGAAGTTATCGAGATCCATGAAGACCACGGTGACGCAGCGGCCGTAGCGCTGCGCATGCAGCATCGCCTGCTGGATGCGGTCTTCCAGCAGCGTGCGGTTGGGCAGGCCGGTGAGCGCATCGTGATGCGCCATGTGGCTGATTCTTTCTTCCGTCTGCTTGCGTTCGCTGATGTCGCGGATGATGACCACCACACCGTCTTCCACGTGCACGATCTGTCGATAGAGCCAGGCGGCCTGCACATCCGGCATGTCGTTCTTCCATTCGAGTTCATGCACGACACCGGTTTGCGCCACCGTGACGAGCGTATCGAACAGACCGTTGGTGCGCGATTGGGGCAGCAGCTGGCACAAGCGTTTACCGAGGAGGTCGCTCTTGATGCGGCCGAACATGCTGGCGCCGCGATTGTTGGCGTTATCGAGGATGAAGTCGCGGATCTCGCCCTTGCTGTCGTGCAGCGAGCGCAGGACGAACACCGCATCAAGGCTTGCTTCGGATGCGGCGTAATAGGTTTCCTGATCCTTGCGCGTACGCATGCGGCTCTTGGCCAGCTGCCACGACATGCGCGTCAGCATCAGCGTGATGGCGATCAGCAGCGCGCTGGCGACCGTCGCGCCCCAGAGGTACTGCTTCTTTTGTTTTTGAAAAACCTCGGACTGCTCGGTAAGGGACAGACCGACCACCACAGCGAGAGGAAAGTTGTACAGGCGGCGTGCGTTCGTATAACGCTCCACGCCGTCCCAGCGATTCAGCAACAGCTGACTGTCGGAACTGTCGCCGATCGTGCTCAAGACGTCGGCCGCCGATTCGCCCCAGGACACGCGATCGCCGCTGCGCTTGACGAGGAATCTGCCGTCCGCATTGAGCAGCCCGAGCACGCCGTGGTCGCCGAGTCGGGCGTGATCATAGCCGCTGGTGAAATAGTCCGGATCGACCGAGGCAATCGCAATGCCGTTGAACGATCCGTCAGGCGCGTTGAGGCGACGGCTGAACTGCATCTGCCATTTGTTGTTCGGCAGCGGAACGACCGTCACGATGGGGAAGGTGCTTGTGTTGGCGCGGTGGGCCTGAAAATAAGCCTGTTGCGATACGTCGCCTGCATGATCCGCGTGCGTACTCGCAATGATCTTGCCGTCGCCGTTCGTTACGCAGATTCGAAAAATAAGCGTGGATGGAAGCAGACCGGCCTGCTGCAGATCGAACAGGGTAGAGCGCTTTTTCTGCACATCGTAGGCGTAGTCGATGGTCTTCAGCGTCTGGTCGATGCCGCCGAGATTGCGGATGATCTGCGCTTCGTAGGTTTCCACCAGTTCACGTGAGGAATCAAGCGCAGCACGCTGCACCGAGGCGCTTTCCACGCGAATCAGCCGGTCGGTGCCAAGCCAGATCACGCTCAGCAACAGCACCGCAAAGAGCGGAAAGAGGACATACGTTTCGAGCGTTCGCCCCGCGGTGCGCTTCAGTATCGAGCGATGCCGCGCCACAGTGTTGGGGCCGTGGAGCGATGTTGAGGAAGTGTCGCCGCGCATGGCAAGCCTTTTTTCCGCGATCAGTTCGTCAGGGACACTACTTTGACGTTGGCATCGACCTCTGTGCGTTCGATATAGCCGATGAAATGCGGGTTCTCCGCCAGAACGCGCTTGACTCTTTCGCTCGGGGAGACTTCGCGAGGAGGTTCGCCCTTGCCGGTGAATACGATCTTCGACCAGTAAGCCTTGAGCTGTGCCGCCGAGCGATTGGCGAACTGCAGATAAAACAGATCGCGTACTTCGGAACCTTCGGCCTGATCGATCGGCACTGCCGGTTCTCCGTTCGGGAAGCGGTTTGCGCGCCCCAGGAAGATATCGACGATCTGATTCTTGCTCATTTCGTGTACCGGACTCTTTGCCGAGACAACCGGCACGACGTCTGCCCACGTCGCTCCGCTCGCCGCAACGAGCGCTAGGCTGAGGATGCCTGCTTGCATTCGCTTGAAGAAAGACATGATGGCCGCCTTTCTAGAAAACGAAATCCACAGTGGTGCTGAACACACTGAAGCTGCCGCCAGGCACGAAGCCTGCAGTTTGGTGGTCCAACGTACCGGGAGAACCGTCACCCAGACGGCTATGGTCATACTGCACCTTGAGTGCGGCATTGCGCATGAAATCCCAGCGCACGCCGACCGAGATGGTCTTTTGTATGGGCGCGCCAGAAAGCTGTTCATTCAGGTGGCTGTTCAGCGCTGTCGACTGGGCGTTGGTGAAAGCTGTAATGCCCGAATCACTTTGCGGGCTCTTCAGTTTTGCTTCCGCATAGGTCAGATAAGGCGTGAATTTTCCCCAGCGATAACCGCCGGTCGCGTACCAGGCCTGCCGCTTGCCGAACACGGAGCTGCTGTCTGTCTGACCCCATTCCGCCATCGCGAACCAGCTGCCCGGATCGTACATCGCACCGAAGCTAAGAACATTGATCGTCGTATTGTCGGGATCGTAGCGGTCCGCGGTGTTGTTTGCCTGTGCCGCTGCCTGCCGCAACATTGCTGCAAGCGAGGGCAAGAATGGCGCGATGGCTGCCGCCTGTGCTGTCGCCGACGTTGCAAACTGCCGATAGCCATCGAATAGCGGGGAGAAATCGGTCGCTGAAAATTTGGCGCGGGAATAGGAGGCGTGCACAGTCGCCGCTCCGTATTCCATGGTGTCGCTGATCAGCCAGGCGTTCTTCGCCTTGACCTTGCCGCCATCCGGGGTATCTGCACTGGCAGAGCCGTAACCGATCTGGAGATTGTGGCTGGCTTCGCCAATGCGCAGACGGTAGCTGATATCCGCGCCGTCGCTATTGGTCAAGGGCACCAGGCTGTATACCTCGACCGGTGGGCGTACCCAAGGCTGCGCATAACCGACCTTGCGCGAATCGCTTTCCAGAAATACGGAAGTGACGATGCGGCCGACCCGCACGCTGAGGTCGGGAGTGAACGCGTATTTGATATTGCCCCATTCGACACGCGGTGTGTAGCTGGTGTCGTAACGTTGCTCGGAAACGATCTGTAGCACCCCGGACAACTGCGGAGTGAAGCGAGCGGTCAGCTGGCCGCCGATACGACTGTCGACGTCTGGACTCCATGCGCGGCCGCGGCCGGCACCCGTTCCTTGCAGGTCGTTGGCAAGGAAGTCCGCTTTGCTCTCGGAGGAATGCGCAACGCCTACCGTACCAAAACCATCGAACGAAAAA
>DATAHI010000094.1:0-1969 GCA_036263255.1 Oxalicibacterium sp.
CCAGCTTCCAGATAGGCAAGCGATTGCATTTCATTCAGGCGCGACATTGCGCGCTGGAATTCCATTCGCTGCGAACCTTCCTTGTACAGTTCATCGATGCCGACGTCGGCCGAGACCAGCAGCTTGATCCGGTGATCGTACAGCACGTCGATCAGCCAGATGAAGCGGCGCGCTTCGGATGACATCGCGGCAGTCATTGCCGGCACATCGGACAGGATCACCGTGTGAAAGCGGCTGGCGATCTCCAGATAGTCATTCTGCGAACGCGGTCCGCCGCACAGCGTGGCGAAGTCGAACCATATCACACCGCCGGCGCGGCGAACCGCCTTCACCGCACGGCCTTCGACTTCGAGTTGAGGGTCCTCGTCCGCAGTTTCTGCAACGCGCTCGAAGGCACTGCGCAGCGCCCGGTCAGCCTGCTCGCCCGCCGGTGTCAGGTAGATTTCAATTTCCGCCAGCGCGAGCTTGCGGTAATCCTTTCCGCCATCGACGTTCAGAATCGTCAGCTGCTCCTTCAGCAAATCGATCGCCGGTAACAAGCGATCCCTGTGCAAGCCATCCGGATACAAATCGTCGGGATGAAAATTGGACGTCATGACGAAACACACGCCACGCGCGAATAGCGGCTTGAGCAGGTTGTACAGGATCATCGCATCGGCGATATCCGTCACGTGGAATTCGTCAAAGCAGATCAGCTCGTAGCGTTCCGCCACGCGCACGGCGACCGTTTCCAACGGATCGGCCACGCTTTTCAAGACATCGAGCTCGCGATGCACGCCGCGCATGAACTCGTGAAAATGCACGCGCGTCTTGCGCTCGGCTGGCACCACGGAATAGAAGGCATCCATCAGGAAGGACTTGCCGCGGCCCACGCCGCCCCACAGGTAAAGACCGCGCGGCGGGTGCGGCGAATGGAACAGGCGTTTCAGCAAATGCCGTCGGTCCGCCTGGTAGGCGACACAGCCGTCGTACAGCTGCTGCAATGCCGTGACCGCCTTCTGTTGCGCATCGTCCGGCTGAAAACCGCGCTGTGTCAGCGCATGCTGATAGTACTCGCGGACGTTCATGCGCCGTCCGACAATGCGCGATGCTTGCTTGTCATCGTTATCGTCAAAAAAAGAGGCGAGCCGCGCTCGCCTTGGCCAACGACACCATGGTCTACAGAGGATTCAGATTGACCACGATGTTGCCCGGATACCAGCCGTTGGTGCCGAGCGGAAAACTGAGCCCCACGCCCATGCCGACATTGCCGCTGCCGCCGCCCATCCCGAGGCCGACACTTGAACCGCTGCCACCCGCGTATGGTGGCAGGATCAATTCCGAAGTACGATAGCCCGGCTTCGTGCAGACGATACGCAAATCTCCGTTTCCCGGGCCGACGTCGATGGTGGCCGGCGTCACGATTGTCCACGAGGCACCGCGCGCATTGACCGTGCATTGCGCACCCGCGATTGGCTGGCCATTACTGGCCGTCGCAATCGATACCAGTCCATCGTCGCTGCCGCCGGTCGCGCACGCGCCGAGCAGCAAGACGGATAAAGAGATGCATACAAGGCGCTTGTGCATTCTGCTTCCTAGAAATTCAGCGCGCGCTTGTCGACGGACAAGGCCGCTTCCTTGACCGCTTCGGACAAGGAAGGATGTGCATGGCAGATGCGAGCGATGTCTTCGGACGAGGCGCGGAACGCCATGGCGACGACCGCTTCCGAAATCAGCTCCGATGCAGTCGGACCGATGATATGTACACCGAGAATCTCGTCGGTCTTCGCGTCGGCAAGGAATTTGACGAAGCCCGTCGTATCGCCAAGCGCGCGTGCGCGGCCGTTTGCAAGGAAGGGAAAGCTGCCCGCCTTGTAGGCAACGCCCGCTGCCTTCAACTGTTCTTCAGTCTTGCCGACCCATGCGATTTCCGGCGAGGTATAGATCACCGAGGGAATCGTGTTGAAATCGACATGGCCGTGCTGACCCG
>DATAHI010000095.1:0-8550 GCA_036263255.1 Oxalicibacterium sp.
CGCTCAGCCAGCTTCCTGACTTCAGCCGCAACCACGGCAAACCCTTTGCCATGCTCCCCGGCACGCGCCGCCTCGATCGCCGCGTTCAATGCAAGCAGGTTCGTCTGATACGCGATGTCGTCGATGATGCCGATCTTCTGCGCGATCTGCTTCATCGCCGTCACGGTTTCTTTGACCGCTTCACCACCTTCGCTTGCCTCGCTGGACGCCTTGGTCGCCATGCCGTCGGTGACCTTGGCATTTTCGGTGTTCTGTGCGATCGACGCCGTCATCTGCTCCATCGACGCACTGGTTTCCTCGACGCTGGCGGCCTGCTCGCTCGATGCCTGCGATAGTGATTGCGCCGTGGCGCTGACTTCTTCGGAAGCACTCGCCAATGCTTCCGCGCTGCCCTTCACTTCCGTCACAACCTGCGACAGCTTGGCCACCATGTTGTGCATGGCGAGCAGCAATTGGCCTGTCTCGTCCTTCCGGTCGACTTCGATCTTCACCGACAAGTCGCCCATCGCCAATGCGTTCGATGCATCCAGCGCACGGCGCAACGGCAACGTGATGCCGCGCGTGATGGCAAATGCCATCAGCAGCGACAGCACCGCGCATCCGACCAAGATGCCGATTGTCCACGAACGCGCACCCTGATAGATCTGCGCAGCGCTGGCAGCCGCTGCATTGCCTCCCTCGATATTGATGTCGGCCAGCTTGTCGCACAGATTGCGCATCGAGTCATAGCGCGCCAGCGACGGTCCGTTGATCAGCGTCAGCGCTTCGGCATCCTTATTGGCGCGCGCCAGCTCGATCAGCTTGGCCTGATCGTGCAGGAAACCTTCGCGCTGCACCTTGTATGCCTCGTAGGCCTGTTTCTCCTCAGGGGAGCTGATGAGTTTGCTGTATTCATCTTCATACCTCGCCAGTTCGGCGGCACCCTCACCCAAAGTCTTCTCGACAGCAGCAATCTCGGTCTGATCGTTGGCAGTCACCATCATGTACTGATGAATGCGCAGATGCTGGAATGCGACCTTCATGTCGAGCACCGTACGCACACTTGGCATCCAGTTCATGGCCAGATCATTGGTCGAGCCGTTGACGGTCGCCAGTTTGGAGATGACAAAAAGACCGAGGCCGATCATCAGGGCGAGAACCACGATGAAGGAACCGAAAAGCTTCGTTGCCAGTTTCATGTTTTTAAACATCACGATTCCTTCGCATTCAGGAGAGAGTTGGGTAAGAGGAAGCTTGAGGACCGCCGGAAAGGACGGACGCGGTATACGCCTGTCCTTCGTGGCGTTGCCTCGAAGCGGATGAAGTGCTTTGCGCCTGCTGCATCAGCACCGGTACGTCGAGAATGAGCGCGACGTCGCCACTTCCGAGGATGCTGGAACCGCTGATGCCTTTGACTTGCGTGAACATCTTCGACAGCGGCTTGATGACGGTTTGTGCCTCGCCCATCAGCGTATCGACGACCAAGCCGAACTTCATCCCGGCGTGCTTGACGACGACAATGTTCTGCCGCTGCGGTGGATCGCCCGGGAGCTCGAATAGCTCGCGCAGCCGGATAAAAGGCAAGACTTCGCCGCGCAGGTCGGTGTAATCGTGGTTCGCCTCGGCGGAGAACTTCACGCATTCATCGACCATGTCGAGCGGAATGACGAATACTGATTTGCCGACGCCAACCTGGAAGCCATTGATGATCGCCAGCGTCAACGGCAGACGCACGGTGACCGTGGTGCCGTGTCCGTATTCGCTGTCGATCTCTACGCTTCCACGCAGTGCGGTAATGTTGCGCTTGACGACGTCCATACCGACGCCGCGTCCAGAAAGGTTGGTGATCTGCTCCGCCGTCGAGAACCCGGGTTCGAAGATCAAGCCATAGATCTCCGCATCGCTGAGATTCTCCTCTGCAGTGACAAGGCCGCGCTCGATGGCCTTGCTCAGGATCTTGTCGCGTTTGAGGCCACCACCGTCGTCGCTCACTTCGATCACGATGCTGCCGGAGTCGTGATAGGCGTTCAACGTCACCGTACCCTGCGCCGGCTTGCCGCGTTCGGCGCGCGCCTCCGGTGACTCGATCCCATGGTCGATCGCATTGCGCACCAGATGCATCAGCGGGTCACCGATCTTCTCGACCACCGTCTTGTCGAGCTCCGTATCCTCGCCGTTGGTACGCAGCTCGATGTCCTTGCCGAGTTCGTGCGCGACGTCGTGCACCACACGCTTGAAGCGCGTGAAGGTGCCACCGATCTTCACCATGCGCAGCTGGAGCGCGCTGTCGCGTACTTCCTCGACCAAGCTGGACAGAATGGAATTGGATTCCTGCAGCGCCAGATTCTGCGTACGCCGTGCCAGCAGGTTGGCGCCGGCGGCTGCGATGATTAGTTCGCCTACCAGATTGATCAGCCGGTCCAGCTTCTCCGCATCGACGCGGATCGACTGGTTCTCCTGCGCCTTGCTGTCCTTGGTCTGCTTCTGCTTGGCGAGCGCCACTTCCACTACCTGCGGCGCAACCCGTCCTTGCTCGACCAGGATGCTGCCGATCGGCTGCGGCGCTTCCGACATTTTCTGCGTCTGCAACGCAGACTCCAGTTCGCGCGCGGTGACGCTGCCGCAACGGATCAGGATATCGCCCAGCCGCCCCGGCTCCTCGGGCAACTGATTGATCAGTGCAATGTATTCGGCAATGCGGCTGCGCGGCGGCAGCACCCGAATCGCGCAATCGTCCAGCACGAATTCGAATACATTTTCGATCGTGGCCTTGTCCGCATTACTCAGAAAAGCAATCTCGAAACCGAGGTAACAGGCTTCGGCATCCAGCTGCTCAAGCAGCGGCACTGCATCCGGCATCGTGACGATGCGTTCGATGGTGCCCAAGGTCGACAGGTAGCGTATGAACGATAGCGGGTCCATGCCGTTTTTCAGCACGCTTTCGCCGAAACGCAGCGAAATGTGCCAATGATCGGCAGCACCGCTTTCGCCATCGGCGGTATCCGTTGCAACCGCAGCGTGGGCGACGGCCTCAGCCGGCTCGGCCGATGCCTCCCCCGCGTGCGGTGCCAGATATCGTTGCAGCCCGGCCGTCAGCTCCGCGCCGGTCTGCTCGAGTGCTGAGGTCAGTGTGTCCTGGCCATCGA
This sequence comes from Oxalicibacterium sp., assembly GCA_036263255.1. GTDB lineage: Bacteria > Pseudomonadota > Gammaproteobacteria > Burkholderiales > Burkholderiaceae_D > Oxalicibacterium. The sequence goes on from DATAHI010000095.1 coordinate 3,126, forward strand.
TGTTGTCGATCAGTGCGCGGATATGATCGCCGCAGGCAAGCAGCAGCTCGATTAGCGGCGCACTGAGTACGACGGTACCGCCGCGCAATTCGTCCAGCAGGCTTTCGACTACATGGGTGAAGGCCACGATCGCATCGAGGCCGAACAATCCTGCCGAGCCCTTGATGGTATGCGCGGCGCGGAAGATCGCGTTGATGCTTTCGGTCCGGTCTTCCTCGTCGGCGACACGCAGCAAAGCCGCTTCCATGTCGTCCAGCAATTCACGGCCTTCGATCACGAACGTTTGCAGTGCTTGATCCAGATCCATGATGATCCTTGATGTGGTGCCGGTCAGGCGGGTGTCGATGACGACACGTCGAAATAGGCGTGCAGATCCAGAATGCCGAACACTTCTGTCACGGCTGGACTGCAATCGATCAGGCGCATGCCGCGCTTCGCGGCCTGCACGCTTTTCTGCGCCGCCATCAGCAATTGCACACCGGCGCTGTCGATCTCTGTCACGTTTGCAAGATCGATATCCAGATTGCCCTCAGTAGCCAATGCGGTCTTCAGCGCGTTGCACAACTCTTCTGCTCGATAAATGGTCAGCTCACCTTCTATGCGCAGCACCGGGGTGCGCTCTTCTTCCGACATGGGATTTCCTTTCAGGACATCAACGGCATCGGGATTTAATGCGACTTAGGGCAGACTCAGGGAAGAACCAGCTTCTGCACCACTGCCAGCAGCTGAGGTGGATTGAATGGCTTGGTGACCCAGGCCTTCGCGCCGGCGGCCTGACCTTCCTGCTTCTTGGAGTCCTGCGATTCGGTGGTCAGCATCACGATCGGCGTGAACTTGTAGGCTGGCATGGCCTTGACGGCCTTTACCAGGCTGATGCCGTCCATGTTGGGCATGTTGACGTCGCTGATGATCAGGTGGATTTTCTGGCCAGTCAGCTTCTTCAGTGCATCGGTGCCGTCGCAGCCTTCGATCACTTCGTAACCGGCACCGCGCAGCGAGATGCTCACTACCTGCCGCAGTGATGCGGAATCGTCGACGATCATGATGGTCTTTGCCATGCTCTCCCCTGTAGTATCTAGATGAATCAGAAAAAGGTGACTTCGTCCGAGATGGTAGGTGCGCCCGCCGCGTTGTCGCCTACGTGCGTCGCGCGTTCATCCGCCATGACGTAACTGCCTTCCAGCTCCGCCAGCAAGGCCGTCGCATCGACCGGTTTCAACGAACCCGATTCGTCGAAGGCCTGCAGGCTTTCCGTCAGCAGCGACGGTAGGCGTTCCATGTTCTGCCGCACGTGCGTCATGCGCTGGCTGACGCGATCTTGGAACTGCAGTTGCACGAGCGCCTCGACCACTTCGGTCTGAATGCCTGCGCTTTCCTGCTTGAGTGTCTCGGCAGAATGTTCGAGCCCTTGCGTCACGGTACGAAATTGATCCAGCACGCGATGAATTGCGGCTTCGGATGCGACCGCCGACGATTCCTCGCGCTTGGCAGAATCCGCGGCGGCATGATGCGCCGCTGCGATCGCTTCGCTGATGATTTTGACCTTCTGCGACATCCGATTGCCGGTTTCGCCCGACACACCGGACAGCTTGCGCACCTCCTGCGCCAGCACGCCGAAGCTGCGGCCGTTTTCGCCCGCATGCGCCGCCTCGATGGCGGCGTTGATCGCCAGCAGATTGGTCTGGAATGCAATGTGCGCCACTTCGGTGGCCATCTGCTGCAATTCTTCGATGAACCGATCAAGCCGTTGTACTTCCGCGTGCATGTCTCGGTTACTCTCCATCGCGCTGTGCAGCGAATCGAGCACGCTCTGCAATTCGCGATTGCTTTGCTCGAAAATTTCAGCGAGGCCGTGTTCCTGATTGCCGTGCAAAGGGGTCTTCAATGTCTGATCGAGTCGATCGACAATGGCGGCAAAACGATGGGTCAACTCGGCAACGGCCACTTCCATCTGGGTGCGCGAGCTCTCTAGGTGCGCGCTCCATACGGGCAGAACATCACGACCCAGTTGCTCGGTGCTCGCGACGTAGGAAGCGGTCTCGTCACGGCTTTTGGTGCATCGACGAGCTTGGCGGATATCTGCCAGTACACCCAGGCAAACTAGCCCGGCAGCCGCCATGAAGCCGACAATACCGCGGCCGCCCGCAACCACGATACCGGTACCACCAGCCAACCCAATCAACGAACTGTTGAATTGGCCTTTCAACCAAAGAAACTGCACTGAAGTTGACATGCTCATCTGCAGGTTGTCTTTAAATAATTGCCGCATTGCAACTAAAAGTGGAACTTGGCGTCTAACGCAATAATTCAATCTTTACAAACGACAAGTTTCACTTTCACCCTCGAACTCCAGATCTTGGCTTTGGAGTTATTTCCTGAAAGCATGCTTAATTTATTTAAGCGCGATCACGGCCGTTCTCACTCCCATGAACATGGGAAATATTTCGATTTTTTTGTAAATGGAATGTAAACAGAAGCGATTTTTCAGAGCTGATACAGCGATTAAACGCGATATCACACCCGACGGAAAAGACGGCGACCGCAGTTGCGCCATGGCAACATAAGGTGTCAAATCGTGCAACCTTATGAGCGATTTGCGTATTGACGAGTGTCTGCACTCGGCCCAAAACGAGTGCTATCAGACCTTAATGTTGGCCTTTTTTAATGTTTTTATTGCAACCATTCTGCTTCGCGGAGAGAGTTCTTGCTGAACATGCAAGATTGTTCTACGGAGCGCAAACCCTGAATATCTGCAAATTGGGGGCAATACCCTGATACCAAAGAAACAATCGAATATCAGAGGAACGAGCCGCCAATTCGTCGATGACTGTCGCAGCCATTCGAGGCAAGCGCAATCACGCGACAAGCAATGAAGGCAGCGCCAGGAATTCTAGAACGCCACACAAAGTGGCGGCGGCCTGGTTAGGCCTGGTGAGACGAGGTAAGCATCCGCTCCACGTACCGCGCGATGAGATCCACTTCGAGATTGACCCTGGCGCCAGGATGCAGATGCTTGAGCGTGGTGACCTGCACGGTATGTGGAATCAGGTTCACCGAAAACTCGCAGCCTGCCGGAGTATCGACAACGCTGTTGACCGTCAGCGATACGCCGTTGATGACGATGGAGCCCTTAAACGCAAAATACTTTGCGAGATTCTTCGGTGCCTCCACCACCAGCAGCCAGGATTCGCCGACCGGCTCGAACTTCTTCACTTCGCCCAGCCCGTCCACGTGACCGGATACCAAATGCCCACCCAAACGTTCGGACAGCGTCACGGCCTTTTCCAGATTGACTTCGCCCGGCTTGTCCAGCCCTGCCGTGCAGTTCAGGCTTTCACGTGAGACGTCCACTTGGAAGCTGCGATCGGTTTTTGATACCACCGTCATGCAGGCGCCATTGACGGTGATCGAATCACCGAGCGCAACGTCGGCCAACGGCAAGCCGCCCGACTCGATCGTCAGGCGATGTCCTGCGGCGGCATCGCCCAATGGTTCAATTTCAATGATCTTGCCGATGGCAGCGACGATTCCAGTAAACATGGCGGTCAGAGTGAAGAAGTGAAACGGGCAAGGATACGCAAATCGTGGCCGATCTGCTTGATCTCGTGAAAAGCGAGATTTCTCTTTTGTTCCAACGATTCCGCTGCGGGGAGATTGAACATGCGCTGTGCATCGCCAAGCAGGCTGGGTGCCAGATACACCAGCAATTCATCCACGCATGCCTCCCGGATCAGTGAGCCGTTCAGCTTGAAACCCGCTTCCACGTGCAACTCATTAATTTGACGGCGACCGAGCTCCGTCATTAACAGCGGCAGGTCTACCTTGCCGTTCGCATTCGGCAACAGGATGATTTCGTGGCCGAGATCGCGCAGCAGCTTTTCCTTTTCCGGATCGGATTGTGAAGCTACGATCCAGGTACTGCCACCCTGCAGCACGCGTGCATGCGGACTGATCTGCAGGCGGCTGTCGACCACAATCCGCTGCGGCTGACGCGGCGTATCGATCGCCCGCACCGTGAGCTGAGGATCGTCTTCCTGCACGGTACCGATGCCGGTCAGTATCGCGCAGGCGCGTGCACGCCAAGCGTGGCCATCGGCGCGGGCCTGCTCGCCCGTGATCCACTGGCTGATGCCGTTGTGCAGTGCCGTCATGCCGTCCAGGCTCGCGGCCGTTTTCATCCGCACCCATGGCTTGCCGTGCCGCATGCGCTTGAAGAAGCCGATGTTCATTTCGTGCGCTTCGTCTTCCAGCACACCGCTGGTGACCTGGATGCCAGCCGCCTGCAGTTTTGCCAAGCCCTGCCCCGCCACCAAGGGATTTGGATCCCGCATCGCGGCGACCACGCGCGCGACTTTTGCGCGAATCAGTGCGTCGGCACAAGGCGGGGTGCGGCCGTAGTGGCTGCAGGGTTCCAGTGTCACATACGCCGTTGCGCCTTCGGCGTCGAAGCCGCGATCGGCGACATCGTTCAGCGCCTGCACTTCCGCATGTGCATGGCCGACCGGCTGGGTGTAGCCGCGGCCGATGATCTGATGATCCTTGACGATGACGCAGCCGACACGCGGGTTCGGTGTCGTGGTGTACATGCCCTTGGCTGCCAGTTCCAGCGCAAGACGCATGCCTTGAACGTCGCTATGAATTTCCACGTGTGGTCCAGTGATAAGACTGCTTCAGCAGCTCGCGTCCTTGTCGGGATTGCAAACGCGCGGCCGGCCGAGAAAGTTGATGACGACTTTGCGGGCTTGATCGCCTAGCTCAAGACGCCAGTTGCCGGATTGCGCAGTCTGGCTGCTGGCGTTGGTGCGCGTACGTCCACTGCCGTCGTATGCGACGTATTGTACTTTTGAATCGGTGAAACTGGCGGTGATACGCATGTCGCGGTCGACTGCGGCGTAAGTCTGGACGATGGTTTCGCCTTTGTCCGGATACTGATTGCCATTGTCGTCGATGAACACCACCCAGCCGTCCTGCCAACTGCGGCGCTCGCCGGCCGGCACCAGATCGACACGTCGGCCACGATGGATTGCTTCCGAACGCGCCAGGTTCGCCGCTGCAAATAACAGATTTGAGGCAGTCGTCAATTTCTGTCTACGGATCAGGCTGGCGAAACTCGGTACACCGATTGCAAGCAGCATGCAGACGATCGCAACGATCACCAGCAGTTCAACTGCCGTGAAACCATGCCGCACCCGCGTTCCGCCCCCAGCTTTCGTCATGGCCAGCATTGCGGTGCATCTGCTGCACGTTCACCGCGGCTATTCAGTCTCAGGCGCCCGCAAACGGGATCACGATATCCGGCATTGACTCTCGTTGTACCGGGCGACGCGATCAGGATCACGCAATCACGCAGGCCTTCGCCATCACAGGCCCGTGCATCGATTTCATAGAAGCTGGTGGCAGGGCTATCGCCGGAAAACCATTGGAA
>DATAHI010000096.1:0-19200 GCA_036263255.1 Oxalicibacterium sp.
TATGGAAATGAAACTGGGCGGCTTGGCTTGTTCCCTTGGCGCAAACCCTTGATAAATCACGTATTTATGCCTTCCGGCGTATAATGCGGTTTCCGTCGCAAGCCCCCGTCGGTCGTCGCAGTGATGCCATTCACCTTCAACCGCATACGGGCCGCTCCGTCTTCGGTCACCATTCAACCATCGAAAGAATCAGGTCTTTCGCAGCACGAAGCGGTTTGCGCCGCTGCCCGGTGTTGAGCACTGCAGGACCTGCCAATCACCCATGTCCGATATGTCGTCCGCTTCGTCTCCCGCTGCAAGCAATGCTGCACCCGCCATTCGTTTCCAGGATTTCGGCCTGGCGCCGGAAATTCTGCGCGCGCTGAATGACCAGGGCTATGTGCATCCGACCCCGATCCAGGCCGAGGCGATTCCCGTGGTGCTGCAAGGACGCGACGTAATGGGCGCGGCGCAGACCGGCACCGGTAAGACCGCCGGCTTTTCGCTGCCGATCATCCAGCGGCTGCTCGCACACGCCAACAGCAGTGCGTCGCCGGCACGCCATCCGGTGCGTGCGCTGATCCTGACACCGACGCGCGAGCTGGCCGATCAGGTCGCCGACAACGTGAAAGCGTATTCGCGCCATACGCCGCTGCGCTCGACCGTCGTGTTCGGTGGCGTCGACATCGGCCCGCAAACCGCTGCGTTGCGCGGCGGCGTCGAAATCGTGATCGCCACGCCGGGCCGTCTGCTCGATCACGTGCAGCAGAAAACAGTCAACTTGTCGCAGACGCAGATCCTGGTGATGGACGAAGCCGATCGCATGCTCGACATGGGCTTTCTCCCGGATCTGCAGCGCATCATCAATTTGCTGCCCAAGGAACGTCAGAACCTGATGTTCTCGGCGACCTTCTCGCCGGAAATCAAGAAGCTGGCCAATACCTTCCTGAAAAATCCAGTGACGATTGAAGTCGCGCGCAGCAATGCGACCAACGAAAACGTCACGCAGATCATCTACAAGGTCGACGAAGAGGCGAAGCGCGATGCGGTCTCGCACCTGATTCGCGAGCGCGGCCTGAAGCAGGTCATCGTGTTTTCCAATACCAAGATCGGCGCTTCGCGCCTGGCGCGGCATCTGGTCGGCGAAGGCGTCAAGGCCTCCGCCATCCACGGCGATAAATCGCAGGGCGAACGCATGCAGGCGCTGGAGCAATTCAAGGCCGGCGCCGTCGAAGTGCTGGTGGCGACCGACGTCGCCGCGCGCGGTCTCGATATTGCCGAACTGCCGTGCGTGATCAACTTCGACCTGCCGTACAACGCCGAGGACTATGTGCATCGCATTGGCCGCACCGGTCGTGCTGGCGCCACCGGCGACGCGATTTCGCTGTATTCCGAAAAGGATGCACGCCTGCTGGTCGATATCGAGAAACTGACGAAGCAGAAATTCACGCCGATCGCACTGGAAGGATTGGCATCCCGCAGCGCAAACCGCTCGCAGTCCGGTGAGCGGTCCAGTGAGCGCACGACTGAACGGTCAGGCGAGCGCGGCGCGCGCCGCGACGACGCCGCACGTACTCCGCGCAGTTCCGGTTCAACATCTTCTTCGCGCAGCGCATACGGCGCGCCGCGCAAGGAAAAGACCGATCCCTTCTTCACGCAACCGTATGTACCGTCGGACAGCACGGCCGGCGAAAGCACATCGACGGAAAGCAAATCGCCTTCGATCAAGCCAGGCAAGCAGAAGGTGGCTGCGCTGCTGGGTGGCGCACCGAAGCGTTAGCGACGGCGGCGGCCGATTGACCGATGATCGAACATATCAAGGAGACGTCATGATCGACCGCCAGAAAATCATTCCCTGCCTGTGGTTCAACTTCAACGCCGAAGAGGCGGTGAATCACTATCTCAGCATCTTCCGCAACGCGCGCATTCTGGAAACTACACACTACGGCGACGCTGTGCCTTCGCTGAAAGGCAAGGTGCTGACGATTTTGTTCGAGCTCGAAGGTCAGCAGTTCCAGGCATTGAATGCCGGTCCGCAGTTTCCCTTCACCGAAGCCATTTCACTCAGCGTCGATTGCGCCGACCAACAGGAAGTCGATCGCCTGTGGGCTGCGTTGTCGGCTGGCGGCAGCACCAGCCAATGCAGCTGGCTGAAGGACAAGTTCGGCCTGTCGTGGCAGATCGTTCCGCGCCGCCTGATGGAGCTGCTCACCGATCCCGACAAGGACAAGGCGGCGCGCGTGATGCAGGCGATGATGCAGATGACCAAGATCGATCTCGCAAAGATCGAACAGGCGGCGCGTCAATAATATTATCGATGGCTGAAACGCTGCGCCCATGCTGCGGTCGCACGCGGCCAAAAATCGGTCAGCGTTGCGGCCTCGACGTCCAGTTGCAGGAAGCGCGCCGCACGCAACAATTCGGATAGCGGATCGTTCAAGTCCAGTGCTTGCGCCCCGGTCTGCTTCGACAGCTTTTCCCCCGTTTCATTGACGACCACCGGCACGTGCATATAGAACGGCGTTGGATAGCCGAGCAGCCGTTGCAGGTAGATCTGCCGGCCGGTCGAATCGAGCAGGTCGGTGCCGCGCACGATATGCGTGATGCCTTGTTCCGCGTCGTCCACCACGACCGCGAGCTGATACGCCCAGTAACCATCCGCGCGCTTGAGCACGAAATCGCCGACTTCGCTGGAAAGATGCTGCGTGATCGACCCAAGCCAGCGATCAGTGAACGTGATGGTTTCATTCGGCGCGCCTGCATCGGGCACACGCAGGCGCAGCGCCCTCGGCGTCTTTCCGGCAGCAAGGCCGCCGCGGCAGGTGCCGGGATAAATCGCTGCGCCGTCGGCCGCAATGCCTATGCGCGAATCGGCGATTTCCTTGCGTGTGCAGCCGCAGGCATAGGTGTGACCCGCGAGGCGGTCGAAAGCTGACTGATACATCGCCTTGCGTTCGCTTTGCACGAAAATCTCGCCATCATGCTGCATGCCGAAAAACGATAGTGTCTGCAGGATGGTTTCTGCTGCGCCAGCGACCGTGCGCGCTTCGTCGATATCTTCGATGCGCACCAGCCAGCGTCCGACATGCGCTTTCGCGTCCAGATAACTGGCCAGCGCCGCGACCAGCGAACCGGCATGCAGCGGCCCGCTGGGCGAGGGCGCAAAGCGGCCGATGTAGTTGCCAAAGTGAGCCATCGCTTACGCTCCCAGCAGCTGGTGCTGCACGTCCGGATTGGCCAGTTTGTTCAGGAACCACTTCAGCGATTTGCCGCGCGCATCGGCGCGCCACGCATATTGCGGCGGACCTTCGGGTTTTGTTTCGGTGGTCTGCTTTGCGATCAGGATGCCGCTGTCGATGAAAGGCTGCGCCCATTTGCGCGGCAGGTGGCCGCAGCCGAGTCCCGCGACCTGTGCAATCAGCTTGTCGCGCACCGTCGGGACGGTCAGTGTGGGCTGGCCGGATAGCAGACCCGAATTCAGTGTCGGCAAGTTGCGCCCGCTGTCGCCGGTGATAACGGCGCGATATTGCTGCACCACCGAGGCTTCCAGCGGTTCCGGCATCGTCGCCAGTGGGTGCGTCGGTGCGACCGCAAACACCCATTCCATTTCGCCCAGCGGCTTCACGCGGAAATTGCCGCTGCTGCGTACCAGGTCCGGGCCTTCGAAGGAGAGTCCGATGGCAAGGTCGGCTTCGCCAACAAGCAACCTTTCCCAGGTGCCGGACAGCACTTCGGTCGAAAACCGCAGGCGCGTGCCGAAATCCTCGCGATCGAATTCTTCGATCAGCGGCAGCATACGCTCGAAGGGAATCAAGGCGTCGAGCACGATGCGCAGTTCGACTTCGCAGCCGGTCGCGGTGCGCTTGACGCGCTGCTCCAGCTCGTCGGCGGCGCGCAGCAGGCGGCGGCCTTCTTCCAGCAGTTCCTCACCGGCGGGCGTCAGCTTCGCGCGATGTCCGCGGCGGTCGAATAGCAACACGTCGAGATCATCTTCGAGCTTGCGCACGCTGTAGGTGAGTGCCGACGGCACGCGATCGAGCGCGATCGCGGCCGCGCCAAAGCTGCCCTTGCGGTCTATCGTATCCAGGATACGGAGCGCTTCCAGCGTCAGATTCATGGCAATTCCAGTATTCAAAATATTTGAACAAGTTGTCCGGAATTATGCCCTTATTCAAACTCTTTTGCGCGGCTATAGTGTCACTTATGCAGTGACGCCTGGTCATGCAATAAAACTCACCGAAAGGAGTGCATCATGCTGGAAATTCGTAAAAGTGAAGATCGCGGTCACGCCAATCATGGCTGGCTGGACGCCCGCCATACTTTCTCGTTTGCCAGCTACTACGATGAAGAGCACATGGGTTTCGGTCCGCTGCGCGTGATCAACGAAGATCGCGTTGCTGCTGGAAAAGGCTTCGGTACGCACGGGCATCGCGACATGGAAATCATCACCTATGTGCTGGAAGGCGAAGTCGCGCACCGCGACAGCATGGGCAACGGCAGCACGATCCGACCGGGCGATGTGCAGCGCATGAGCGCCGGAACCGGCGTGCAGCACTCGGAATTCAATCCGTCGCCGGTGAATAAGACGCATCTGCTGCAGATCTGGATCGAACCCAACCAGCGCGGCGTGACGCCGAGCTACGAGGAAAAGCGTTTTCCTGAAGAGGACAAACGCGGCCGCCTGCGCCTGATCGCCAGCCCGGATGGCGAAAACGGTTCGGTGCGCATGCATCAGGACGCAAAGCTGTATGTCGGTCTGTTCGACAATGACGAAGCGGCGCGTCTGCCGCTGGCAGCCGGCCGTCGCGCCTTTGTCCATATTGCGCGCGGCGAAGTGGAGGTGAATGGCATTGCCTTGAAGGCTGGCGATGCGCTAAAGGCAACCGATGTCGCGGAGCTCAGCATCGGTCGTGGCAAAGGCGCGGAAGTGCTGGTGTTCGATCTCGTCTGATCGGCCGGCGCGAAAAAAGGGCGGCATCCGCAAGATGCCGCCCTTTTTGTTTCCGTCGAAGTGCGATTCGCCGGCTGTATCAGAGAAGATCGATGCCGAAACGCCGCATGAAAAAGGCAAACGCGCCAAAGCAAATCATTGTGATGACGGCCGACGCAAGCAGCGTGGGCCAGAAGCCGATACGCGGCAGCAGAAACGGGAAAACCAGAAACATCGGCAGCGTCGGCAGCACGTACCAAAAGGTATACCAGGCATGATTGGCGAGCTTGGCTTCCGGCTGTTTCTCGATATGCAGCCAGATCAGCGTCAGCACCGTGATCAGCGGCAGTGCGGCGATCAGCCCGCCGAGCTTGTCGCTGCGTTTCGCGAATTCGGAAACGAGAACGACTACGCCGGCCGTCAGGAAATACTTGGTGATGATCCAGACCATGCGCGCTCCCGCGAGTGTATCGGTCGTCCTTGCCTCGTCTGTCTCAAGCCTCGATGTCGAGCGGTGCGAAGGACTTGATCAGGTCATCCAGCTGCTTCAGCTGGGCGAGGAAGGGTTCGAGCTTGGCCAGCGGCAGCGCGCTCGGGCCGTCGCACTTCGCAGCTTTCGGATCGGGATGCGCCTCGAGGAAAAGCCCGGCCAGGCCGACGCCCATGCCGGCGCGTGCTAGATCGAGTACTTGCTCGCGGCGTCCACCGGACGCCGCACCCATCGGATCGCGCTGCTGCAGGGCGTGCGTGACATCGAAGATCACCGGCAGATTATTGGATACTTTCTTCATCACGCCGAAGCCCAGCATGTCGACCACCAGATTGTCATAGCCAAAGCAGGTGCCGCGGTCGCACAGGATCAGCTGGTCGTTGCCTGCTTCCTTGAATTTTTCGACGATGTTGGCGACTTGCGTCGGGCTCAGGAATTGCGGCTTCTTGATGTTGATCACGCGCTTCGTTTTCGCCAGCGCCACGACGAGATCGGTCTGGCGCGCGAGAAAGGCCGGCAGCTGCAGCACGTCGATCACTTCGGCCGCAATGGCGGCCTGATGCGGCTCATGCACATCGGTAATGACAGGCACGCCGAAGGTTTTCTTCACTTCCTCGAAGATGCGCAAGCCTTCTTCCAGGCCAGGGCCGCGATAGGAATGGATGGACGAACGGTTCGCCTTGTCGAACGATGCCTTGAATACGTACGGGATGCCGAGCTTCTGCGTCACGCGCACATACTCTTCGCAGGACTGTAACGCGAGCTCGCGCGACTCCAGCACATTGATGCCGCCGAACAGGACGAAGGGCAGGTTGTTGTCGACCTTGATGTCGCCGATCTGAATCATGGTTGTCTCGCTGTTGGTCTGATAGGGGTTAGCTTGCGCAATGCGGGCAGGATCTGCCGGCGACGAACGCCGGCGACAATTGCTCGCGCGGCGAAACTTCGGCCTTGCACGCAGCGCAATTGACGGGTGCGTTGCTTGGTTCCAGTTTCGGGTTCAGCGCGGTGCGATGGTCGAACACGAAACAGTCGCCGGCGTAGTGATCGCCGCCGACTTCCTCGAAATACTTCAGGATGCCGCCTTCGAGCTGGTACACGCTGTCGTAGCCGATATTCTTCATGTGGATCGCCGCCTTTTCGCAGCGGATGCCGCCGGTGCAGATGGTGACGATGGTCTTATCGTTCAATTCATCCTTGTGCTGCGCGACGACGTCCGGGAATTCGCTGAACTTCTCGATGCGGTAATCCAGCGTGTTCTCGAAAGTGCCGACGTCGACTTCAAAGGCGTTGCGCGTATCCATCATGACTACCGGCTTGCCGTCATCGTCGTGGCCTTGATCGAGCCAGCGCTTCAGCGTCTTCGCCTCCACTGCCGGCGCGCGGCCTTCTTCGGGTTTGATCAGCGGATGCTTCATCGTGATGATTTCGCGCTTCAGCTTGACCAGCATCTTGTTGAACGGCTGCCCGTCGGACAGGCTTTCCTTCACTTCAATATCCGCAAAGCGTGCGTCGCTGCGCAACCATGCGAGGAAGTTGTCGATCGCAGCGCGCGTGCCGGCCAGGAACAGGTTGATGCCTTCCGGGCTCAGCAGGATCGTGCCTTTCAGCTTAAGCGCCTCGCACTTGGCGAGAAATTCCGGACGCTTTTCGGCCGTGTCATCGAAGGTGATGAATTTATAGGCGGCGATATTGACGATGGCGTTGCTGTCTTGCATGGCGTGTCTGTGCGGCGGCATGTCAGGATGACAATGCGGGATCGGTAATTCGGAAAGCCCGCCATTATAAAACTTCGTCCGCCCGGAAGGGGATTTGCGCTTGTGTGCACAAGTACGACACGTGCATCGGTTCGCGGGCAGCGCCACGCGTTAGAATACCGGGCTATGACCGCGCCGCAATTCATCCATCTCCGCCTACATTCCGAATACTCGATCGTCGATGGCCTGGTGCGCATCGATGATGCCGTCAAGGCCGCCGTGAAAGACCAGCAGCCGGCGCTGGCGATGACCGATCTCGCCAACCTGTTCGGCATGGTGAAGTTTTACAAGGAAGCGCGCGGCAAGGGCGTCAAGCCCATCATTGGCTGCGACGCCTGGATCAGCAACGACAACGATCGCGACAAGCCTTTCCGCCTACTGCTGCTGGTGAAGAACAAGACCGGCTACCTGCAATTGTGCGACCTGCTGTCGCGCGCGTGGTTGACGAACCTGCATCGCGGCCGTGCCGAAATCCGGCCCGAGTGGCTGGAAGAAGTCGCCAAGGCCGAAGGGCCGAAGGGCTTGATCGTATTGTCCGGCGCGCACTTCGGCGACGTCGGCGTGGCAATCGACAATGGCAATCTGGCCGGCGCCGAGCGGGCGGCGCAACGCTGGGCCGAACTGTTTCCGGATCATTTCTATATTGAAGTGCAGCGTGCCGGCCAGCCGAACATGGATGCGCATGTGCGGCAAGCGACTGCGCTGGCGGCCAAGCTGAAATTACCAGTGGTGGCGACGCACCCGGTGCAATTCCTGTCGGAAGAGGAATTCATCGCGCATGAAGCCCGCACTTGCATTGCGGAAGGCGAGATTCTCGCCAATCCGCGCCGCGTCAAGCGCTTCAACGAACAGCAGCGCTTCCTGACGCAGGCCGAGATGGCCGAACTGTTTGCGGACATGCCGAACGCTCTGCGCAACTCGGTCGAAATCGCCAAGCGCTGCAACCTGACGCTGACGCTCGGCAAGCCGCAGCTGCCTAATTTCCCTACACCGAACGGCATCTCAATCGACGAATTCCTCGTGCAGGAAGCCGCGCGCGGCCTGGAGATGCGGCTCGAACATCTGTATCCCGATCCGGCCGAGCGCGAGAAGCAGCGGCCGCGCTACGTCGAGCGGCTGAAGTTCGAGACCGATACGATCATCAAGATGAAGTTTCCCGGCTACTTCCTAATCGTGGCCGACTTCATCCAGTGGGCGAAGAACAATGGCGTGCCGGTCGGCCCGGGCCGTGGCTCGGGCGCCGGTTCGCTGGTCGCGTATTCGCTGCTGATCACCGACCTCGATCCGCTCAAGTACAACCTGCTATTCGAGCGCTTCCTGAATCCGGAACGCGTCTCGATGCCCGACTTTGACATCGACTTCTGCCAGGAAGGCCGCGACCGCGTCATTCAATACGTGAAGGACAAGTACGGCAAGGATGCGGTGTCGCAGATCGCGACTTTCGGCACGATGGCGGCAAAAGGCGCGGTGCGCGACGTCGGCCGCGTGCTCGACATGGGCTACAACTTCTGCGACGGCATTTCCAAGCTGATTCCGTTCAAGCCTGGCAAGCAGGTCACGATAGCGGACGCAATCACGGAAGAACCGATGCTGGCTGAGCGCATCGAGAAGGAAGAAGAGGTCAAGCAGTTGCTCGACCTCGCGCAGCAGGTTGAAGGCATTGCGCGCAATATCGGCATGCATGCCGGCGGCGTGCTGATCGCACCCGGCAAGCTGACCGATTTCTGCCCGCTGTACACGCAGGGCGGCGATGCCGGCGTGGTGTCGCAGTACGACAAGGACGACGTCGAAGCGGTCGGGCTGGTCAAGTTCGACTTCCTGGGCCTGACCACGCTGACGATTCTCGATCGCGCGGTGCGCTACATCAAGGAACTCGATCCGGCGATGGCGGATTTCGATCTGGCGAAATTGCCGCTCGACGATCGCGCTTCCTACGACTTGCTGACCAAGGCGAAAACGGTCGCCGTGTTCCAGCTGGAAAGCCGCGGCATGCAAGGCATGCTGAAGGATGCAAGGCCAGACCGCTTCGAAGACATCATCGCGCTGGTCGCGCTGTACCGGCCGGGTCCGATGGACCTGATACCGGATTTCTGCCGACGCAAGCACGGCGAGAAATTCGATTATCCCGATCCGCGTACCGAAGGCATTCTGTCCGAGACCTACGGCATCATGGTTTACCAGGAACAGGTGATGCAGATGGCGCAGGTCATCGGCGGCTACTCGCTCGGCGGCGCCGATTTGCTGCGCCGTGCGATGGGCAAGAAGAAAGCCGAAGAGATGGCGCAGCATCGCGAACTCTTCCGTCAGGGTGCTGCGAAGAATGGCCTCTCGCAGGAGAAGGCCGACGAAATCTTTGACCTGATGGAGAAATTCGCAGGCTATGGCTTCAACAAGTCGCACGCCGCTGCGTACGCATTGCTGTCGTATCACACCGCTTATCTAAAGGCCCATCATCCCGCCGCCTTCATGGCAGCCAACATGTCGCTTGCGATGGACGACACCGACAAGGTGAAGATCCTGGTCGAGGATGCGATCGACATCTGCGGGCTGACGCTGCTGCCGCCGGATATCAATCAGTCGGACTATCGCTTCACTCCCGTGGGGGAACCAGGGAAAAAAGCGACGCAGATCCGTTACGGCCTCGGTGCCGTGAAGGGCTCGGGCAAGGGCGCGATCGATGCGATCATCGTCGCGCGCCAGGGTCAACCGTTCACCGACCTGTTCGATTTTTGCAAGCGCGTCGACAAGAAACAGATCAACCGCCGCACGATCGAATCGCTGATTCGCGCGGGCGCCTTCGATTGCTTCGGCGTTGATCGCGGTATTCTGCTGGCGTCGGTCGGCTTCGCGCTCGAATGTGCCGAGCAGGCGGAAGCTGCCGCCAACCAGGTCAGCCTATTCGGCGGCGACGATGGCGAACTGGAAGCGCCGCCCGAGTACGTAAAGGCCGCGCCGTGGAACGACAAGCAGCGCCTGACCGAAGAGAAGGCCGCGCTGGGTTTCTATCTGTCCGGCCATCCGTTTGATACCTATGCCGAGGAAGTGCGCCGCTTTGCGCGCACCAAGCTATCGAACCTGGAGCCCTCGCGCGAACCGAAGTTGCTGGCTGGTGTGATTGCGGGTTTCCGCACGCAGATGACGCAGCGCGGCCGCATGGTGATCGTCACGCTGGACGATGGCAGTGCCACGGTGGATGTCACCGTATTCAACGAGGTGTACGAAGCGAATCGCAACCTGTTCAGGGAAGACGAATTCCTCGCGGTGTTCGGCAAGGTGTCGGAAGATCGCTTCTCCGGCGGTCTGCGCGTGAATGCGGACAAGGTGATGGACATCGCCGCCGCCCGCATCCAGTACGCGAAGTGCGTGAAGCTTTCGCTGCAGGCCAGTGCGGACGTCAATGCCCTGATGGCCACGCTGCAGACGGCAGTGCGCCCTGACGGCAGTCTGGTGGTGATCCAATATCAGAACAAGCTGGGCCAATCGGAACTCTGCCTGCCCGAGCAATGGCGCATCAATCCGGACGACAACATCAAACAGAAGCTGATCGACCTGTTTTCCGAAAACAATGTGCAGATTGCGTACGAGTGACGCGCACGAGACATGCGCCGCATCTGCCTGAACAAGCGATTCACATAAAAGAAAAAACGATTGCCGCAAGCGATCGGGAGAAAAGTATTCAATGAAGATTCCCCCGCATTTGAAACGGTTGTTCGGCATGCTCGGCCCGTACCGGAAGCGCTTGCTTATCGCGCTGCTCGGCATGATCGTGACTGCTGCGACGGAGCCGATGTTTCCTGCCGTGATGCGCCTGCTGCTCGACAAGGGATTTTCCGGCAAGCCGAGTTTTTCGCTGTGGTTGGTGCCGGTCGCGATCATCGGCATCTTCGTGCTGCGCGGCATTTCCACCTTCACCACCACGTACACGATGACGTGGATCACCTCGCGCCTGCTGAGCACGCTGCGGCAGAAGATGTTTAACCGCATGCTGGATCTGCCGATGGGTTTCTACAGCAGGCATCCGGTCGGCCGCGTGATCAATTCGATGATGTTCGAGGTGCAGCAGGTGATCGACATGATCACCCGCATTCTCGTGCCGCTGATCCGCGACACGCTGACCGTGATCGGACTGCTTGCTTTCCTGTTGTGGCTGAACTGGCGTCTGACGCTGGTCGCGCTGGTGCTGCTGCCGTTGATTGCAACCGTGGTGCGGCTGACCGGCCAGCGCGTACGGCGCCTGACCCGTGAGTATCAGCGGGTCAACGGCGAACTGACGCAGGTAGTCGAGGAAACCACGCGCGCCAATCAGGTCATCAAGATCTTCGGCGGCCAGCAATACGAACAGGACCGCTTCGAGAAGCGTGCGGATAAATTGCGCAGCTATTCGATGCGCATGGTCAGCTCGCTCGCCGCGACCACGCCCGTCACGCAGATCATGGCGGCTTGCGCAGTGGCGGTCGTGATCGTGATCGCGCTGGTCCAGTCGGGCCATAATCAAACAACGGTCGGCGGGTTCGTCTCCTTCATCACCGCCATGCTGATGCTGCTCGCGCCGTTGAAGAGCATCGCCGAAGTCAACGGCCCGCTGCAGCGCGGCCTGACTGCTGCCGAAGCGGTGTTCGGTCTGATCGACGAAGAGCCGGAGCGCACCACTGGCAAGACGCTGGAAGGGCGCGCCAGCGGCAGGCTGGATTTCGTCGACCTCAGTTTTTCATATCCGGGACATCAGCAGCGCGCGCTGCGAAACATCGGTCTCAGCATTCAGCCCGGCGAAACGGTGGCCTTCGTCGGCATGTCCGGCGGCGGCAAGTCGACGCTGGTCAATCTTGTTCCCGGCTTTTATCCGGTGACGCAGGGAGAGATCCGTCTCGACGGCGAATCGATCGAACAGATTGCGCTGCCTAGCCTGCGCAAGCAGA
Source organism: Oxalicibacterium sp. (assembly GCA_036263255.1). Classification (GTDB taxonomy): domain Bacteria; phylum Pseudomonadota; class Gammaproteobacteria; order Burkholderiales; family Burkholderiaceae_D; genus Oxalicibacterium. The sequence continues at coordinate 12,073 of DATAHI010000096.1, forward strand.
TCGCGATGGTGAGCCAGCATGTGGTGTTGTTCGACGATACGGTCGCCGCCAACATCGCCTATGGCGATCCAAACCCGGACCGGTCGCGCGTCGTTGCAGCAGCGAAGGCCGCGCATCTGGAAGACGTCATTGCGGGCCTGCCTGAAGGGCTGGAGACGATGATCGGCGACAACGGCAGCCGCTTGTCCGGCGGACAGCGTCAGCGCCTCGCCATTGCGCGTGCAATCTACAAGGATGCGCCCATCCTGATTCTCGACGAGGCCACCTCGGCGCTTGACTCGGAATCCGAGCGTGCGGTGCAGGCGGCGTTGGATGAATTGATGCGCGGACGCACCACGCTGGTCATCGCGCATCGCCTGTCGACCATCGAACGGGCGGATCGCATCGTCGTGCTGGTAGAGGGCGAGATCGCGGAGATAGGCTCGCATCAGGAACTGCTGAAGCAGGGCGGCGTGTATGCCAATTTGCACAAGCTGCAGTTTGCCAACGCCAGCTGAGAGCGTGGATTAGTGTGTCGTAGTGCGCCGGCCGCTAACGAAGTGCGGCAATTTAATTGGCGATCGATGCTGTAGGTATCGAATCGTTTCAGGCGAGCGCAGCCTTCGCTGCCTCTTCAGGCGTCAAGCCGTCGTAAAACTGGTCGGTAAACCATTCGATCTGTTCTTCGATATGGTCTTGCGCCTGCGCTACCGTCGCTCCGCCAGCCACCAGAAATCCTTCGACCTCGATGCACCAGTTGATCAGCGCGAGGGTTTCGGGATCCAGTTCTTCTTTCTTTGCCATGATTGTCTCCCGTCAGTACGGATTGTTACATCAGGATGATGTCGTATTGTTCCTGGTGATACAGGGTTTCCACCTGCAGTGAAATTGGCTTTTTGAGGAAGTCGCTCAACAAGGCAAGATGCTGCGATTCCTCTTCGAGAAACATGTCGATCACCACTTGCGAAGCAAGGATGCGGAATTCGCGCGGATTGAACTGCTTGGCTTCGCGCGTCAGTTCGCGCAGGATTTCATAGCAGACGGTGCGCGCGGTCTTGACTTGCCCTTTGCCTCCACATGCGGGGCAGGGTTCGCAGAGTATGTGCGCCAGCGATTCGCGCGTGCGCTTGCGCGTCATTTCGACCAGGCCCAGTGCCGAAAATCCCGAGACCGAAATCTTGGTACGGTCTCGTGACAGCGCGCGCTGCAGCTCGCTCAGCACGGCTGAGCGATGCTCCGGATTTTCCATGTCGATGAAGTCCAGAATGATGATGCCGCCCAGGTTGCGCAGGCGCAGCTGGCGCGCAATCGCGTGCGAGGCTTCCAGATTCGTCTTGAAGATGGTGTCGTCGAAGTTACGTCCGTTGACGAAGCTGCCGGTGTTGACGTCGATGGTGGTCATCGCTTCGGTCTGGTCGACGATCAGATAACCGCCGGACTTCAGATCGACGCGGCGTCCCAGCGCACGCTGGATTTCCTCTTCCACGCCGTACAGATCGAACAAGGGACGCTCGCCCGGATAGTGCACCAGCTTGGATAGCACCGACGGCGTGTACAGTTCGCCGAACTGCTTGAGCTTCAGATAGTTTTCGCGCGAGTCGACCTGGATGATCGACGTATTCTCGTTGACTAGGTCGCGCATTACGCGCTGCGCCAGGTTCAGGTCTTGATACAGCAGCGTCGGCGCAGGACTGGTCTTGGTCATCTGCGTGATGTTGGCCCAAGTCTTGCGCAAGTACTCGACGTCGGTCTGCAGATCGTGTTCCGATGCATCTTCCGCCATCGTGCGGATGATGAAGCCGCCTTTTTCCTCCGGCTTCATCAGCTTCTGGACTTTTTCGCGCAATTGTTCGCGCTCGGCTTCGTTTTCGATGCGCTGCGACACGCCGATGTGCGAATCTTGCGGCAGATACACCAGCATGCGGCCGGCGATCGAAATCTGCGTCGACAGGCGCGCACCCTTGGTGCCGATCGGATCCTTGATGACTTGTACCGTGATCGCCTGGCCATCTGCCAGCATGCGCTCGATCGGCATCGGCGTGGTCGGCGATCCGTCGTGCGAGCGGGCGTCCCAGATATCGGCGATGTGCAGGAAGGCGGCACGTTCGAGACCGATGTCGACGAAGGCAGACTGCATGCCGGGCAGCACGCGCACAACCTTGCCCAGATAAATGTTGCCCGCAATGCCCCGCGATTGGGTGCGCTCGATGTGCAGTTCCTGCACTGCACCCTGCAGTACGAGCGCGACGCGCGTCTCCTGCGGCGTGACGTTGACCAGTATGTCTTCGCTCATAGAATATGCAGGCCGGCTTGCGCCAGCAATTGTCCTGTTTCAAAGAGCGGTAGGCCCATGATGCCGGAATAGCTGCCGGCGATGTCCTGGATGAATAATGCGGCTTGTCCCTGAATACCATAGCCGCCCGCCTTGTCGTAGGGTTCGGCGGTCGAGCAATAGGCGCGGATCTCGCGATCTGTCAGCTTAGCAAAGGCGACGTCCGAGCGCTGCGTGGTTTGAAAGCTTTGATCGTTGCTCAGCACGACCACGTGCGTCAGCACCTGATGCGTGCGGCCGGACAGCGAGCGCATCATGTCGATCGCTTCCGCTTCGTCGGCCGGCTTGCCCAGAATGCGGCCGTCCAGTACCACGGTGGTGTCTGCTGCGAGAATCGGCCGCTGCGGCAGTTTGCGCCACCACATCGTCTGTTGCGCGAACAAGGCCTTTTCCATCGTGACGCGTTTGACGTACTCCTCCGCAGGCTCGTTCGGCAGTACGACTTCGCTGACTTCCGGTCCACGCGGCGTCTGGTCGCGCAGCATCAGCAGTTCGAATTCGATGCCGATCTGCCGCAGTAATTCACGGCGGCGCGGGCTCTTGGATGCGAGATAAATTTTTTGAGGCATCGGTTTCATCGGCGTCAGACCCGGTGGTAAGGATGGTTTTGCGTGATCGACCAAGCGCGATACAGCTGCTCCGCCAGCAAGACCCGCACCATGCCGTGTGGCAGGGTGAGGCTGGAAATACGCAGCATCATATCGGCTTTCGCCTTGAATTCGGCATCCAGTCCGTCCGCGCCGCCGATGATGAAGGCGACGTCGCGACCGTCCTGTTGCCATTGCGTCAGGTGCTGCGCAAGCTGCACCGAGGTGAGGTCCTTGCCGCGCTCGTCCAGCGCGACGATCCGCGCGCCCTTGGGCAGCGCCGCTTCGATGCGCGTGCGTTCGAGTGCCATGGCGGTTTCGGCTGTCTTGCTGCCCGAGCGTTCGACCGGCTTGATTTCCTTCAGTACGATGCGGCAGTCAGCCGGCATGCGCTTCACGTATTCATCGAATCCGCTGGCAATCCACGCCGGCATCTTGTGGCCCACCGCAGCGATGACGAGCTGCATGGCGGCCGCTTATTCGGCGCTGCGGGTTTTCTTGGCAGGCGCGCGCTTGGCGGCCACCTTCTTGGCGGCAGTTTTCTTGTACGCCTGAGCAGTCTTTGTGGGCGCGACCTTTACCTTCTGGCCCGCGCTCTTGACGCCGGTTTTTGCACCTGCGGTTTTTTTCGCTGCAGTCTTTTTTGCCGGTGCTGTTTCTGCAGCCTTCTTCGCTGCGGTCTTGCGCGCCGGCTTCTTCGGTTCGTCTTCCGGTTCGGCCTGGCTGACGGCGACGTGACGGCTGGTCTTCTTCGGCGCTTCGTCCGATGCGGCGCTGCGCTTGGACGTGCGTTTGGCGGCGCCCAGTTTTACTTCCTTGTCGCCCCAGATTTCCTCGAGTCGATAGTAGGAACGAATGGCAGGCTGCATGATGTGCACGATCATGTCGCCGAGATCGACCAGCACCCATTCACCGGTATCTTCGCCCTCGATGCTGACGATCTCGCCGCCGTTCTGCTTGACCTTGTCGCGCACCGAGGCGGCGAGCGCCTTGGTCTGGCGGTTCGAGGTGCCGGACGCCACTGCGAGCCGGTCGAACAGACTGGTCAGATGCACGGTGTCGAACAGCTTGATGTCTTGTGCCTTGACGTCTTCCAGCGCGTCGATGACCAGGGCTTGCAGTTTTTTGATATCCATTAGTTTCTGTAGAGGTGATGTTGTTCGATATAGTCTAGCACCGCCGCCGGGAGCTGCGAGTGAAGTCGGGAATCGCGCCGCTCGCTGCGTTGCAATGCGGCACGAAGATCAGTGGCTGCAACGTCGACGGCCAAATCTGCTGAGAACAGGCTCAGTCCGCCGGGTGCCGTGCGTATTTGTTCCGGTGTGGCGATGCGACGGGCACATTCCCGGGCGGCGTCGTCCGAGAACGCATGTAGCGCAAAGCCGGGCCGCGCTGCGATGCACAGATGCGCATAGTCAAACAGTTCGCGCCACGCATGCCAGGTATGCAGTCTTTGCAGCTGGTCGGCGCCCATCAGAAAGGCAATCGACGTTTCCGCACCCAGCTCTTCACGCAGCGCGCGCAGTGTGTCGACCGTATAGGTCGGGCCATTGCGTCGGATTTCCTGTTCGTCGATGACGATCGGCATTTCCGCATCGGAAAATGCCAACCGCACCATTGCGAGCCGATCGTGCGCGGGCGTCTGCATTTCCTGCTTTTGCCAGGGATTGCCGGCCGGAACAATGCGTAATTCATCCGCTTGCAGCAGGCCGGCGAAATGGGCCGCCAGTGCGAGATGCCCATTGTGCGGCGGATCGAAACTGCCGCCCAGCACGGCAACGCAGCGTGGTTTGCCTGTCATGCCCACTCACGCGGGATGAGAAAATCGGACGCGAGTCGTGCTTCCGGACTGCCTGCTTCCGGTTGCCAGTTGTAGCGCCACTTCACGATGGGCGGCATCGACATCAGAATCGATTCGGTGCGTCCGCCCGATTGCAGGCCGAACAGCGTGCCGCGGTCGAAGACGAGATTGAATTCGACGTAACGTCCACGGCGATAGGCTTGGAAGTCGCGCTCGCGTTCGCCGTACAGCATGTCCTTGCGGCGATTCAGAATCGGCAGGTAAGCGTCGAGGAAACGATCGCCGACGCTGCGCTGGATCGCAAAACAGCGCTCGAAACCGCCTTCGTTCAAGTCGTCGAAGAAGACACCGCCCACGCCGCGCGCTTCCTTTCGATGCTTCAGGTAGAAATAGTCGTCGCACCATTTCTTGTACTGCGGATGCAGTTGTTCGCCGAACGGCTGCAGCGCGTCGCGGCAGCTGCGATGAAAATGCTGCGCATCTTCCTCGAAGCCATAATAAGGTGTCAGATCCATGCCACCGCCGAACCACCACACGGGCTCTTGGCCTTCGGCATTAGCAATGAAGAAGCGCACGTTCATGTGCACGGTGGGCGCGTACGGATTGCGCGGATGCAGTACCAGCGAGACACCCATCGCCTCCCAGTCACGGCCGGCAATTTCGGGACGATTGGCAGCAGCGGAGGGCGGCAGGCTTTTGCCGAGCACGTGCGAAAAACCGACCCCGCCGCGTTCGAACACCTTGCCTTCCTCGATGATGCGCGAAATGCCGCCACCGCCTTCGGCGCGCTGCCAGCGATCGAGTAGAAACGGCTTGCCGTCGACGGCTTCCAGCGCCGCAACGATACGCGTTTGCAGATTCTGCAGGTAATCGAATACAGCCTGGGAAGAAACGGAAGAAAGGGTCACGGTGTGTCGGGCTTGTGTATGGAGCGGATGTCTCGGGCCATAGGTCGGCGTATTGGAGCCTGCGGATTGCGGACTTGCCGATCGCACAGATTGTACTCTGCGCAGCGGTGCGCCACGCTAGGAGATGCTACGAAGATAGGCAAGCAAGTCGTTCAATTCGCGCTCGCTGCGGATGCCGAAGAAACGCATCTTGTTGCCCGGTACGACTGCGTCCGGATCCTTGACGAAGGCGCGCAGCTTCTCTTCCGTCCAGACAAAGCCGGCGTTCTGCATCGCAGCCGAATAGTGATAGTCGGCAGTAGAGCCGGCTGGCCGGCCGACGATGCCGTTCAATTGCGGGCCGAAACCGGCACGCGCCGCGGGACCGACCTGGTGGCAATTTGCGCAAATGCTGAACAGCCTTCTGCCGGCGTCGGCATCTCCCGGTGCGCCGGCGGCGGCCTTGGGTTCTTCGCTCGACGGGCCGCATGCTGCGAGCAACACCAGGAGCGACAACAGAACTGCAGACGTCCGGCATGCGTGCAATCGTCGCGAGATAGGCGATGCGCGCATGCCGGCGTCGCACATCACGGACGCTTCATTGCGCGCCAGCCGATGTCGCGGCGGAACTGCATGCCGTCGAAATGGATTTGATCGACCGCTTCGTAGGCACGCTTTTGCGCGACCTTGACGCTGTCGCCAAGGCCGACTACGCAAAGCACACGTCCGCCCGATGTCGTCAGTTTGTCGCCGTTCAACGTGGTGCCGGCATGGAAGGTGACGCTGTCCGGCGTTTCATCGGCGATGCCGGTGATGATGTCGCCTTTACGCGGCGCATCCGGATAGCCGTGCGCTGCCATCACGACGCCGAGCGCGGTGCGGCGGTCCCATTCGAGTTCGATGGTGTCCAGTGTGCCGTTGACGGCGTGTTCCATCACGGTGACCAGATCGGTCTTCAGTCGCGCCATGATCGGCTGCGTTTCCGGGTCGCCCATGCGGCAGTTGAATTCCAGCGTTTTCGGATTGCCCTTGTCGTCGATCATCAGGCCGGCGTATAGGAAGCCGGTGAATGGAATGCCGTCCTTGTGCATGCCCTGCACGGTCGGTTGAATAATTTCGCGCATCACACGCGCATGCAAAGCAGGCGTGACGATGGGCGCAGGCGAATATGCGCCCATGCCGCCGGTGTTCGGACCTTCATCCTTGTCCAGCAGGCGCTTGTGATCCTGGCTGGTTGCCAGCGGCAGGATGTTCTTGCCGTCGACCATCACGATGAAGCTGGCTTCCTCGCCGGCCAGGAATTCCTCGATCACGACACGCGCGCCGGCATCGCCGAGCTTGTTATCGGACAGCATCATCTCGACTGCATCGTGTGCTTCTTCGCGCGTCATCGCGACGACGACGCCCTTGCCGGCAGCCAGACCGTCGGCCTTGATCACGATCGGCGCGCCTTTCTGGTTGATGTAGTCATGCGCGGCATTGACGTCCGAAAAGGTTTGGTATTCGGCAGTCGGGATGTTGTGACGCTTCATGAAGGCCTTG
>DATAHI010000097.1:0-12671 GCA_036263255.1 Oxalicibacterium sp.
AGAAGCAGATGCCGGCGCGTCAGCGTAACTGACCTGGCATGCGTCAAACGTGGGTGCAACAAAATAATCTGCATCACAACTCCCTGTCCCCGCCGACCTGCGACGAGGTGTGATAAGGTTTCATGACGATGCGACGATCATCATTCATCCCTTTTCAGCAGACTGCCTCCGCTTCCCCATCAGCGAAAGGCGCCGCGGATTTTCTGCGCACCCATGACAAGATGGCTGCGCTGTTGCCCGCTGCCGCACGCATGGCGGCACTGCAAAAAGATTGTGCAAGCATCTCGCCTGCCACGTTCGCGCATTGCGCGGTTCTGCAATTCGAGGCCGAACAATTGGTGCTGTCGGTTCCCAATGCCGCCTTGGCGACACGCCTGAAGCAGCAGGCGCCCAAACTGCAGGAGCAACTGCAGCAGCGGGGCTGGCAGGTTAACGCAATCCGTTTCAAAGTGCAAGTTGGAAAAACACCTGCAAAATCAACAACTTCCACCAAGCGCGCGCTACCCGCACAAGCCGTTTCCGCGTTTCAGGAACTGGCCGATACGTTGGAAGACACGCCACGCAATCAAGCCCTGAAACGCGCCTTGCAAACGATGGCACGCCATCATCGCCGCTCTGCCTAGAACGGTACCCATTTCAACTAAAAAGATTGATAGGCGCCGGTCAGCTCAGCGCCCACTCCATTCCCGCTTGACGCGCGTAGTCTGCCGGGGCGGATTCGAGTTTGTCGAAGGTGACGATATCGTAGGCATCAGGCTGTTCCAGCAAGGCGCGCGCCAGCAGATTGTTCAAGGTGTGGCCCGACTTGTGCGCGTTGTAACTCGCCAGCAGCGGATGCCCGATCAAATAGAGATCGCCGATTGCATCGAGGATCTTGTGACGCACGAACTCGTTGTCGTAGCGCAGGCCGTCTGAATTGAGGATGCGATATTCATCCATCACGATCGCATTCTCCAGCGAGCCGCCGCGAATCAGACCGAGACCACGCAAGGTTTCCATATCCTGCATGAAGCCGAAGGTACGCGCGCGCGCAATCTCCTTGATATAGGACTCCATGCTGAAGTCGATTTCGGCAGTCTGACCGGTGCCATCAACAGCCGGATGATTGAATTCGATGAAGAACTTCAGCTTGAAGCCCTCATATGGTTCGAGCCGCGCCCAGATTTCGCGATCGCCGCTACCCTGCCGCACTTCGATCGGCTTTTTCACGCGAATGAATTTTTTAGGTGCGCTCTGCTCTTCCAGACCAGCCTGCTGGATCAGAAAAACAAAGGATGAGGCGGAGCCGTCCATGATCGGCACTTCTTCTGCCGTCAGATCGACGTAGAGATTATCGATACCCAAGCCAGCGCAGGCTGACATCAAATGTTCGACGGTCGATACCTTTGCATTGTCGCGGCTGAGCGTGGAAGCCATGCGTGTGTCGCCAACTTCCGTAGCGCGTGCAGGAAGATCGATGATGGGATCGAGATCGACACGGCGAAACACGATACCGGTATCGACAGGAGCGGGACGCAATGTGAGTTCCACTTTGGTGCCGGAATGCAGACCGACGCCTGTGGACTTGACGACTTGCTTGATGGTGCGTTGTTTGAGCATGAGTGATTATAGCAATCGGCGAGGAAATCCAAATCGCAGAAGCAAGTTCCTTGCCTTCCGCACAACAACCTATGCGGTGTTTTTTGTAACGAGCTGTATCGGCTGATTGGGCATTAGTAAAAACGGCGCCCGAAGGCGCCGTTTTCTTATGCTGCGAAGCTTAGATCTGCTCCAGCAGCTTTTCCGCCGTGGAGTTTTCCAGATGACCGCTGTCTTCGACGTTGAGCGCCTTGACCACACCGTTATCGACCAACATCGAGTAACGTTGCGAACGCACGCCGAGGCCGCCCTTGGTCAGGTCGAATTCCAGGCCGAGCGCCTTGGTGAACAGGCCGCTGCCGTCGGCGATGAAACGCACCTTGTCGCCGGCTTTCTGGTCGCGCGCCCATGCGCCCATTACGAACGGATCGTTGACCGAGATGCACCAGATTTCATCGATGCCCTTGGCTTTGAACTTGTCTGCCAGCTTGATGTAGCCCGGAGCATGTTGCTCGGAGCATGTTGGCGTGAAAGCGCCCGGCACGGCGAAGATCGCGATCTTCTTGCCCTTGGTCGCTTCGGCAACCATCACCTTGTTCGGGCCGATCGAGCAACCCTCGGTTGCCACATCTTTGTATTCAGCGAGCCGCGCATCCGGCAGCTGATCACCTACTTTGATCGTCATGATATTTCCTCTATTAGTTAACGGCGATGCCGGTTGGAAAAACGCCGCGCACTATGGCGCGGCGTGAAGTTGGAAGTATGCCCTGTTCCGTCCTTTTTTGCAGCCAATCTGACAACATCGCCAGATCGGCTGCCAGCATCGCCGGCCGATTTACCGGCTTGATGGAGCAGTCTGCTTAGTCGGCTTGCTTGCGCAGGAAGGCCGGGATGTCGTAGGTTTCCATGCCGTTCTTCTCCAATGCACGCACCGTGTCCGAAGCGGATTCGCGACGCCATACCGCCGGCGCTTTCAAACCTTCAAAGGCCGCGGCCGGTTGCGCAGCACCATTCTGCATGCCAGCTGCCATCATCGGCTCATTGTGCGTACCGGTTCGCAGCATCGGCGTCTGCACCAGTTGCACGCCCTTGCGCGCGCGGCCGAGACCAGTCGCGACCACGGTCACGCGGATGTCGTCACCCATCTCATCGTCATACGCAATACCCTGCGCAATCGACGCGTCGGGTGCAGCGAAGGCGCGTACGGTTGCCATGACTTCCTTGATCTCCTTGCCCTTCAAGCCGCGGCTTGCGGTCACGTTGACCAGCACGCCACGCGCACCGGACAAATCAATGCCGTCGAGCAGCGGCGAGGCCACTGCCTGTTCCGCAGCAATGCGCGCACGATCGACACCGCTTGCCGTCGCGGTACCCATCATCGCCTTGCCTTGCTCACCCATGATGGTCTTGACGTCATTGAAGTCGACGTTGATGTGGCCCGGCACGTTGATGATCTCCGCAATGCCGGCAACAGCATTGTTCAGCACGTCGTCGGCGTGCTGCAGCCATTCGATCATGCTGTCGTCTTCGTAGATCTCTTCCAGTTTTTCATTGAGGATGATGATCAGCGAATCGACGTGCTCGGCCAGTGCCTCGAGACCTTCTTCGGCGATATCCATGCACTTCTTGCCTTCGTACGAGAACGGCTTCGATACGACGGCAACGGTCAGCGCGCCTTGTTCTTTCGCTACCTGCGCAACGACTGGCGCCGCGCCGGTGCCCGTACCACCGCCCATGCCGGCGGCGATGAAGACCATGTGCGCGCCGCGCAGTGCATCCTCGATGCGCGCACGCGATTCTTCCGCCAGCTGACGACCGACTGCCGGTTTCATGCCTGCACCCAGACCGGTCTCGCCGATCTGGATGATGTTGTGCGCCTTGGATTGCTCCAGCGCCTGCGCGTCGGTATTGGCAGCGATGAACTCCACGCCGGACACGCCTTTGTTGATCATGTGCTGCACCGCATTGCCGCCGGCGCCGCCGACGCCGACAACCTTGATCACCGTACCTTGGGAGGCAGTTTCGAGCATATCGATTTCCATGATGTTTCCTTTGAAAAGATGCAGTTCCCAGTTGCTAGACATCACGCGGTGTCACGCCTAGCAACTGCCAACTGCGGGTTGATACAAAAAATAAAAATTAAAAATTACCCAGAAACCATTCCTTCATGCGACGCATCAGAGCCGTCGCCGACCCATCCTGACGCGTGACGAGATGTCCGCGCAGGTACTGCTTCTTCGCTTCCAACAACAGCCCCAGCACCGTTGCATAACGCGGGCTGCGCACGACATCCGCCAACTGCCCGGTGTACTCCGGCGTGCCCAGACGCGCCGGCTTCAGGAAAATGTCCTCTGCGAGTTCCACCATGCCCGGCATCAGCGCGGTGCCACCGGTCAGCACGATGCCGGAGGACAGTACTTCTTCGTAACCAGACTCGCGCACCACCTGATGCACCAGCGAGAACAATTCTTCGACGCGCGGTTCGATCACTGCAGCCAGAGACTGCCGCGACAGCGTGCGGGTTCCGCGATCGCCCAAACCGGGGACTTCCAGCGTGTCGGCCGGATCGGCCAATACCTGCTTCGCCATGCCGTAACGCAGCTTGATTTCTTCCGCTTCCGCCGTCGGCGTGCGCACCGCCATCGCAATGTCGTTCGTGATCTGGTCGCCCGCAATCGGGATCACGGCAGTGTGGCGAATCGCGCCTTCGGTGAAGATCGCAACGTCGGTCGTGCCGCCGCCGATGTCGATCAACACCACGCCGAGTTCCTTTTCGTCCGACGTCAGCACTGCATCGGCCGAAGCCATCGGCTGCAGGATCAGGTCCGAGACTTCCAGTCCGCAACGCCGCACGCATTTGACGATGTTCTGCACGGCAGAGACGGCGCCGGTGACGATATGCACCTTGACCTCGAGTCGGATACCGCTCATGCCGATCGGTTCGCGCACATCTTCCTGGTTGTCGACGATGAATTCCTGCGGCACTGTGTGCAACAACTGCTGGTCGGTCGGGATATTGACCGCCTTCGCAGTCTCGATCACGCGCGCAACGTCGGTTGCGGTTACTTCCTTGTCCTTGATCGCCACCATGCCGCTGGAATTGAAGCTGCGGATATGGCTGCCCGCGATGCCGGTGTAGACATTACGAATCTTGCAGTCCGCCATCAGCTCGGCTTCCTCCAGCGCGCGCTGGATCGATTCGACGGTGGCCTCGATATTGACCACCACGCCCTTCTTCATTCCCTTGGATTCGGCTTGACCGAGGCCGATCACTTCGTGACGGCCGTCGGACAATACTTCCGCCACCACCGCCACCACTTTCGAGGTACCGATATCGAGGCCAACGATCAGGTTTTTCGCGTCTTTTGTCATGTCGTTCCGCTTGCTATTTTTTACTGTTGATGCCGCCGGTCAGGCCCTGCGCTGCCAAGGCCAGCCCATTCGGGTAACGCATATCGATACTTTCGATCCGGTTCTGCAGACGATCGACCAGCTGCGGATAAATGCTCACCAGCCGGTCGACACGCTCCTTCAAGGTACTGCTCGTTTTCTCTCTGCCCAGCTCCACCGTCACGCCGTTGTCCAGCGTGACGGTCCACGCGTAACGACCGGACAACTCCAGTTTTTCCGCTTGCAGTTTCAACGGCGCGAACCACGCATTCAAATCGTTCAGGCGTGCCACCACTTCCTTTTCACTGCCGGTCGGGCCATCGAACGCCAGCAGGCGCGCATCGTCTTCCGCTTCGGCCAGGTTGGCGGTGAACACATCGCCCTTGACCGACAGCAACCGGCCGTCGTCACCCCAGGTTCCGAGCGGCATGTGCTCCTCCAGCGTGACGATCAACTGATTCGGCCATTCGCGACGCACCGTCGCCTTGCGCACCCAGGGCACTGCCTCAAACACCTGCCGCACGTTGTCCAGATTGGCGGTGAAGAAATTGCCTTTCACGCGCGCCAGCACCGCGCCGCGTACCACGAGCGGATTGATGTGGCGCAATTGCGCGTGCTCGGCGCCTTCAATCCGTATCGTCTTCAGCGTGAAATAAGGTCGCTGCGCGACCCACCACAAACCGGCAGAAATCAGCGCGAGCGCAACCAGCGCGAACAACGCGTTGGCGGTTGCGTTCAGCATCTTGATGTCTTGCCACATGTCGTTTCGCCCTTCTTCTCGTTACACCGGTTTCCAGTCCGGCGATGCTTTCAAGTCCAGCGCCGCCGAACGCAAAATCTTCACGCACAGGTCTTCATAGCTCATCCCCGATTCGCGCGCCGACATCGGCACCAGCGAATGCCCTGTCATGCCTGGCGAAGTATTAATCTCCAGCAGGAAAGGTGCATTGTCGGAATGACGCAGCATGAAATCGACACGCGACCAGCCGCGGCAACCCAGCGCATTGAACGCCTGCACCGCGATTTCCTGGATTCGCTGCGTTAATGCTTGATCGAGCGGTGCGGGACACAAATATTTCGTCTCTTCGCCAAAATATTTATTCTGGTAGTCGTAATTCCCTTCGGGCGCGCGGATCTCGATTACCGGCAGCGCACGCGCTTCATGTCCTTCACCCAGAACAGGCACTGTCAATTCACGACCGCTGATGAACTGCTCGGCCAGCACCGTGCTGTCGTACTTCGCGCACAAGGCAAATCCCGCCTGCAACTGGGACGATTCCGCCACCTTGCTGATGCCAATCGTCGAACCTTCGTGCGGCGCCTTCAGCATCAGCGGATATCCCAGCTCATCCGCTGCAGCGCGCAAAGTAACTTCGTCTTGCGTGCGCGCGTCCAGCACCAGGAACTTCGGCGTCGGCAGATCGTTTGCCTGCCAGATACGCTTGGTCATTACCTTGTCCATCGCAATCGCGGAAGACATCACGCCGGGGCCGGTATAAGGAACGCCGAGTTGCTCCAGCGCACCCTGCAAGGTGCCGTCCTCGCCGTAGCGGCCGTGCAGCGCGATGAAAACGCGATCGAATTTTTCCGCGGCGAGCTCCGCGAGGCCGCGTTGGCCAGGGTCGAAGGCATGCGCATCGATGCCTTTCGATTTCAGCGCGGCCAGTACGCCTTGCCCCGACATCAACGACACCTCGCGCTCGGCGGAGCGCCCGCCGAACAGGACACCGACCTTGCCGAATTCGGCTTTGAAATCTTGCTTATTGATCTCGTTGCTCATTTCAAGTGCTCGATTGAGTTAAGCGCGCCGGCACGCTGCTGATCGAACCAGCGCCCATCGTGATGACGACATCGCCATCGCGCACGATATTCAGAATGGTCGAAGGCATGTCGGCAATCTGCTCGACGAACACTGGTTCGACCTTGCCTGCCACACGCAAGGCATGCGCCAGCGTGCGGCCGTCTGCCGCAACGATCGGCTGCTCACCGGCCGGATAGACTTCAGCGAGCACCAACATGTCGACCGTCGAAAGCACTTTCACGAAGTCCTCGAACAGATCGCGCGTACGCGTATAGCGATGCGGCTGGAAAGCCAGTACCAGACGACGGCCCGGATAGGCGCCGCGCGCTGCCGCGATCGTGGCGGCGGTTTCGACCGGGTGATGGCCGTAATCGTCGACCAACGCAAACTTGCCCGCCGTTCTGCCGTCGGCAGCAGGAATCGCAATGTCGCCGTAACGCGTGAAGCGGCGTCCGACACCATTGAATTCGCGCAATGCCTTTTGTGTGGCGGTATCGGCAATACCGAGCTCGCGCGCAATGGCGATCGCAGCACACGCGTTCTGCACGTTGTGCATGCCCGGCTGGTTTACGCAGACCTCCAAAGGCGGATAGCCGTCCTGCACCACGGTGAATTCCATGTGGCCACCGACTGCGCGCGCGTCGATTGCACGCACCTGCGCATCTTCATGGAAACCGTAGGTGGTAATCAGCTTCGATACACGCGGCATGATTTCGCGTACTGTCGGATCGTCCATGCACATCACCACCACACCATAGAAGGGCAGGCGCTGCGTGAAGTCGACAAAGGCCTGCTTCAACTTTTCGATGTCGTGGCCATAGGTCTCCATGTGATCGGCATCGATATTTGTGATGACTTCGATCACCGGGCTCAAATTCAGGAAGGATGCATCGGATTCATCCGCCTCAGCCACGATGAATTCGCCGGTACCAAGACGCGCGTTGGCGCCCGCCTTGTTCAACAGACCGCCGATCACGAAGGTCGGATCCAGTCCGCCCTCGGCGAGAATGCTGGCGACCAGACTGGTGGTGGTCGTCTTGCCGTGCGTGCCGGCGATCGCAATGCCCTGCTTCAGACGCATCAATTCGCCGAGCATGATCGCGCGCGGCACGATCGGAATGTGCTTCTCGCGTGCCGCGATCACTTCCGGATTATCGGCCTTCACCGCGGTCGACGTCACGATCGCATCGGCGCCCGCGATGTTGTCCGCCGCATGACCTTGCATCACTTTCGCGCCGAGTTCGGCCAGCCGCTTGGTGACGGCACTGCTGCCGAGGTCGGAGCCGGACACCGTATAGCCAAGATTCAGCATGACTTCTGCGATGCCGCTCATGCCGCTGCCGCCGATGCCGACGAAATGAATATGTTTGACTTTGTGTTTCATCCGGCTTTCACCAGTTGTTCGAGTACCTCAGCGATCGCCGCATTCGCTTCGCGTCGTCCGTTGCGATACGCTGCTTCTGCCATCTGCAGGCAACGTTCGCGTGTCATGTCTTGCAGAAGTGCCGCCAAAGGTTCCGCGTGCAACTCGGCTTGCGGCAAATGGATAGCCGCACCCTGCTGCTCCATCCACAGCGCGTTATCGCGCTGATGCGTCGTGGTCGATACCAGCAGCGGCACTAGCACGCTCGCAACGCCGGCGGCTGTCAGCTCCGAGACGGTGATCGCACCGGCACGGCAAATCACCAGATCGGCCTCCGCATAACGGCGCGGCATGTCGTCGATAAAGTCGACGACTTCCGCCTGCACGCCGGCTTGCGCATAGTTGGCGCGCAGCGCGTCGATATTCTTTTTGCCCGACTGATGCGTGACGATCGGCCGCTGCTCGTCGGGGATCAACGCCAAGGCTGCGGGCAAGGCATCATTCAGCACCTTGGCACCCAGGCTGCCGCCGACGACCAATATCTTCAGCGGGCCGCTGCGGCCGGCGTAGCGTTGCGCCGGCGGCGTCAGCGCTGCGATTTCTGCACGCACAGGATTGCCGGTCACGATCGCCTTGCTTGCCGCCGCGCCGAAATCCGCGGGAAATCCGAACAGCACGCGCTGCGCAGACGACACCAGGCTTTTTGTCGAGAGCATCAGCGCCGCATCCGCATTGATCAATACCAGCGGAATACCGCGCAGGCGCGCCATCCATCCCCCTGGCACCGTGACGTAACCGCCCATGCCGAGCACGACATCCGGATTGCGGCGCGCATAGATCGCACGGCAAGTGCCGAAGCTCGCAAACAAACGCAGTGCGCCTTTCACCGTATGCATCAGTCCCTTGCCGCGCAGGCCGCTGAATGCGATCGTGTCCATCTCGATGCCATGCTTCGGCACCAGCTCGCCTTCCATGCCATGCGCGGTGCCAAGCCACGACACTTCCCAGCCGCGTGCGCGCATCGTGTCCGCAATCGCAAGACCAGGAAAAATGTGTCCGCCCGTGCCGGCCGCCATGATCAGCAATTTCTTCATACGCGGCCTCCGCGCATGAGGACTCGGTTTTCATAATCGATGCGGAGCAGAATCGCGAGGCCGACGCAATTGATCAGCACACCCGAACCGCCGTAACTCATCAATGGCAAGGTCAAGCCTTTGGTCGGCAGCAAGCCAAGATTCACGCCCATGTTGATGAAGGCTTGCACGCCAAGCCAGATGCCGATGCCTTTTGCCGTCAAGCCGGCAAAGGTCATGTCCATTGCAATTGCCTGGCGGCCGATTTCGAAGGAGCGCTTGACGATCCAGTAGAACAACACGACGACCACCAGCACGCCCGCAAAGCCGAGTTCTTCGCCGATGACGGCGAGCAGGAAGTCCGTATGTGCTTCCGGCAGGTAATGCAGCTTTTCGACGCTGCCGCCAAGTCCGACACCGAACAGCTCGCCGCGGCCGAAGGCGATCAGCGAATGCGACAGCTGATAAGCCTTACCCAATGCGTTGTCTTCCTGCCAGGGGTTCAGGTAAGCGAAGATACGCTCGCGCCGCCATGGTGACAGCAGAATCACCATCGTAAAGATGCCGACCAGCGTGGCGCCGATGCCGCCAAACCAGATGCCGTTGATCCCGCCGAGAAAAAGAATGCCCATCGCGATGCAGACGATCACACCGAAGGCGCCGAGATCCGGTTCAAGCAACAGAAGCAAACCGACGAAACCGATGGCTACCGTCATCGGCATGAAACCCTTCGTTAGCTTGTGCATCACCTGCTGCTTACGCACCGTGTAGTCCGCTGCATACAGCACGACAAACAGTTTCATCAACTCGGACGGCTGCAGATTGAATACCTTGAACGACAGCCATCGGCGCGAGCCATTGACGCCCTTGCCGATGCCAGGAACGAGCACCAGGATCAGCAAGATCAGCGTGCCGGCAAACAGGTAAGGCGCCCACTTCTGCCAGGTTTCGATGCGCACGCGGAAGGCCAGCAAGCCCGCAAAGAGCGAAACCAGAATGAACACCGCTTGCCGTATCAGAAAGTGCGCATTGGTATAGCCGGCATACTTGCGCGAATCGGGCAACGAGATCGAGGCCGAATACACCATTACCATGCCGAACAGCATCAGCAGGATCACGACCCACACCAACAACTGGTCGTAAGCCATCATCCTGGAACGCTGGTCCAGGCTGGGCACCGGCTTGCGCGCCGTGCCCGAACCGAAGGATGGCAAGGCGAGCTTCATGCCGTCACCTCGCCGCGCGATAGACCGATGTCACGCACCGTATCGAGGAATACCTGCGCACGGTGCGCATAGTTCCGGAACATATCCAAGCTCGCGCATGCGGGAGACAGCAGCACCGCATCGCCCGGTTGAGCAAGTTCAGCCGCCTTGCCGGTTGCTTCTTCCAGCGTAACGCAATCGATCAGCTCGATGCCGGTGGCTTGCAATGCCTGGCGGATGTTGGCGGCATCCTTGCCGATCAATAGGACTGCGCGGACATACTTCGCGACCGGTTCGGCCAGTGGCGCAAAATCCTGGCCCTTGCCATCGCCGCCGGCGATCAGCACCAGACGTTGCGAACTGCCGCCCTGGACTGCGCCGAGCCCGTTCAATGCAGCGACGGTGGCGCCGACATTGGTGCCCTTGCTGTCGTCGTAATAATCGACGCCGCCAATCGTGGTCACTGGCTCGACACGATGCGGTTCGCCCTTATATTCGCGCAAGCCGTGCAGCAATTGCGCCATCGGCAAATCGATGGCGCGGCACAAGGCCAGCGCAGCCAGGGCGTTGACCGCATTGTGCTGACCGCGGATCTTCAATGCATCCATCGGCATCAGCTTGCTTGTCATCACCGGCACTTCGACGATGTCATTCTTGCGGCGCTTTTTCTGCGGCTCCTCAGCTTCGATCGCGACCGACAGCCAGCGCATGCCGTTTTCGTCGACTAGGCCGAAGCTGCCCACTTCTTCCGCTTCGTCGGTACCGAAGGTCACTACTTTGGCCAATGGGCTCGCCATTTGCATCACGATCGAGTCGTCGCGGTTCAATATCCGCACCGTGCCGTTGCCGAAGATACGTGCCTTGTCTGTAGCATAGGCCTCCATGTCGCCATGCCAGTCGAGATGATCCTGCGTCACGTTCAATACCGTGGCGGCATCCGCCTGCAGGCTGAAGGTCGTATGCAACTGGAAGCTCGACAGTTCGAGCACCCACACTTGGGGTAACTGATCGTTGACCAATGCGTCATGCAGGCGATCGAGGGCCGCGGGACTGATGTTGCCGGCGATGATTGTGCTGAGACCTGCGCTACGGCACAGCAAGCCCGTCAGACTCGTCACAGTGGTCTTGCCGTTGGTGCCGGTAATCGCAATCACGCGCGGCGCATAGTTGCGCTCCGCTTTCAGCGCGGCCAGCGCCTGCGCGAACAATTCGATCTCGCCCCAGACTGGGATGTTCTTTTCTGCCGCAGCCGGGACGATGGCCGCCAGCTCACGCGCAGGCATCAGCCCCGGGCTGACGGCGACGAAGTCGATGCCGTCCAGCAGCGTGGCATCGAATGCCGCGGCGCCGTTGGTACTGAGGAATTCTGCCTGCGGCGCGATACTGCGCAGTTGCGGCAGACGGTCGGGTTCCGAGCGCGTGTCGGCAACGCGCAGCGACGCGCCGCAATGGACCAACCACTGCGCCATCGCCAGCCCCGACTCGCCAAGACCCAGAACCAGAACGTGTTTTCCCGTGTAATCCACCGTGTAAATCCTTAGCGCAGCTTCAAGGTAGACAAACCAAACAAGACCAGCATCATCGTGATGATCCAGAAGCGGACCACCACTTGCGTTTCCTTCCAGCCCTTCTGCTCATAGTGGTGATGCAAGGGCGCCATCAAAAGAATGCGGCGGCCGGTACCGGTGCGCCATTTCGTGTATTTGAAATAGCCGACCTGCAGCATGACCGAGAGCGTCTCGACGACGAACACGCCGCCCATGATGAAGAGCACCACTTCCTGCCGCACGATGACCGCAATGGTGCCCAGCGCGCCGCCCAACGCCAGCGCACCGACGTCTCCCATGAATACCTGCGCCGGATGCGCATTGAACCAGAGGAAAGACAGGCCTGCGCCCGCCATCGCGCCGCAGAAGATGATCAATTCCCCGGAACCCGGAATATGCGGGATCAGCAGATATTTCGAATAGGTCGCATTGCCGGTCAGGTAGGCGAACAAGCCAAGCGCGGTACCCACCATCACCGTCGGCATGATTGCCAGTCCGTCGAGGCCATCTGTCAGGTTGACGGCATTACTGGTACCGACGATCACGAAATACGTCAGCGCGATAAAGCCCCACACGCCGAGCGGATAACTGATGGTCTTGAAGAAAGGCACGATCAGATCGGCCTTCGGCGGCAGGCTCATCGAAAAACCGGATTGCACCCAGGCGACAAACAAGTCGAGGAATTGCGAATTGCTAGGCGCCGAGACCGAAAAT
>DATAHI010000098.1:0-19451 GCA_036263255.1 Oxalicibacterium sp.
TCGTCGACATAGCTTTCTCCGTTCACCGCCACATTGTTGATGGCGAGAAGGCGGCCACGGATCATCGGGAACAACTCGACGTCGGCAACACCGATGCGTTTCAGGCGCGTTTCGATATCGGCTTTCTGCTCCGGCTGAATATTGATGACGAAACGGTTCGGCGCATCTGCCGGTGTGGCCTTGCGCCAGGCATCGACCAGATCGCCGCGTATCACGGTCAGCATCAGCAGCGCCATCAGGCCGAGTGCCAGCGCCACGATCTGCAATACGGCAGCGCCTGGTCGTCGCTGCAAGGCAGTGATCGCGAAACGCCAACTGGGATGCGAAAACATTCCGCGCAAACGTCCTAGCGATTTCAGTCCCAACCAGCCGATCAGAGCGAAGCCTGCCATGCCGCCAACAAAACCCGCGGCAGTCAGCAGCGCCAGTTTAAGGTCGTCTGCCTGCCACAGCAGCAACGCGACAAAAGCCAGCAGACCAAGCGCATAGGTCGCAATAGTCGCTGCCCGCGGCGCTTCCTGCTCACGCCGGATCACGCGGTTGTGCGGCACTTCGCGCAATTGCAGAATGGGCGGAATCGCGAAGCCAATCAGCAACAGCAGTCCGGTCAGCATGGCTTGTGCCGCGGGGAGCAACGAGGCCGCGGGCAGATCGGTTGCGAGCAAACGGCCGAGCCATGCAATCAGCGCAAAATGTGCAGCAAAACCAAGCAAGGCACCGAGCGCACTACCAAGCACTCCCACCAGCAAAAATTCGATTAGATACAGCAAGGTCACTTCGTTCTGCGTCATGCCAAGACAACGCAGCATGGCGCACGCGTCGACGTGGCGCAGCATGAAGCGCCGCGCCGCCATTGCGACCGCGACCGCCGCCAGCATCGCGGACAACAGGCCGACCAGCGACAGGAATTCCTGTGCGCGCTGCAGCGTGGCCCGCATCTCGGGCTGGCCAGATTCCAGTGATTCAACACGCACGCCGCGCAATTTAGCGGTCGAAACGGTTTGCTTTACCCACTTTTCATACGCGCTTATCTGGGCGGGTGTGCCGGCCACCAGCAGGCGATAAGCAACGCGGGAGCCGTACTGAATCAATCCGGTCGATGCGAGATCGCTGTCGGCAAGCATCACGCGAGGCGCAAAATTCATGAAGCCGGCGCCGCGGTCCGGCTCCTTCGTGATGACGCCAGCAATCGCGAAGCGTCTGTTGCCGAGCGTCAGCGCGTCGCCGACCGATACGTGCAAGCTGCTGAGAATGCCGGCATCCACCCATACGCTGCCGGGCTGCGGAATACTATCCGTCGCCAGCCCCTTCTCCATCGGCCGCACAGCGAGCTCGACCTTGCCGCGTAAAGGATAGGCATCCCCGACCGCCTTGACCGAGGCCAGACGCGATACCGATTGTCCGCCCTCTCCCGCGGTCGCCATGCTGGCGAAGACCGCAGTATCGGTCAGCCGCAAGCCGCGTCGCTGTGCTTCGTCGCGAAATGCGGATGGCACCGGCTCGTCCGCACGAATGACGAGATCGGCACCGAGCAGTTTGTGCGCATCGCGCTCCAATCCCGCCCGCATGCGATCCACAAAAAAGCCGACTGAAGAAAGCGCCGCAACCGCGACGATCAGCGCGAGCAGCAGGAAGCGCAACTCGCCGGCGCGCCAGTCACGCCGCGTCATGCGGAGGGATTGCAGAAACATACGGAAACGCTTTCGGGAAATTTTGCCGACGGATGTCAGAATTCAATCCGCATAAGACTACCGGAAAAGGCGCTGGCTCGTTGCGCGCCCTTATAAAGGCGGCGCCCAGATGAAAAATCCGATGCACGCGCGGCAACGCATGCATCGGATCGCGCTGCGATCTGAAGCGATGTTCAGGACTTCTTGGACTTCGCCTTGGATTTCGACGAGGACTTCGACTGGGAAGCGTGCTCAGGTTTTCCCTTTTGCGAGGTGGACGCCATCGCACGCAGCTCCTTCTCGCTCATCGAGTCGGCCATCGACTTGGACGCACCTTTCAGCTGGCTTTTGCCGGAATCGCCGCGCTTGGCGGACAGGGCCGCGCCAGCGGCCTTTTGCTGGGCTTTGGATTTTGCAGGCATGATTTCTCTCCTTTCACTACATCGGTAGGTGGAGCACGATGAGGGTACGCTGCAGCATTCGTTGCTCCCGTCGTCCCGCGTCGGACGTTCGCAATGATCCGTCAAGCGGCGCGATCATTTCTCTGATCCAGCGATGGCGCAAAAGGTTTCCCGCCATCCTGTAACAGAATCAAAATGATGGAACCGGCAGGCTACGCAGCACTCGACATCAAATCAAGCCGCAGGAGCGCGTCATGATGGATTTCGAGTCAGCCAGGGAACGCATGGTAAACGCCCAAATCGCCCGGCGCGGCGTGCGCGACGCTCGCACCCTGACGGCAATGCGCAGCGTGCCACGCGAGGAGTTCGTGCTTCCGGAATATCGCGAATTCGCCTATGAAGACTCCCCGCTGTCTATCGGCGAAGGCCAAACGATCTCCCAACCCTACATCGTGGGCCTGATGCTGGAAGCAGCGGAACTGCATCCCGGCGATCGCGTCCTCGAAGTGGGTGCTGGTTGCGGCTATGCGTCCGCAATCATCAGTCGCATCGCCGCGCAGGTCTATGCGGTCGAACGCATTGCGCCGCTGGCAGATGCGGCACAGCAACGCCTGCAACGTCTCGGCTTTCACAACATCGCTTTGCGCACCGGCGATGGCACCGAGGGCTGGCCCGAACAGGCGCCCTTCGACGCCATCATTGTCTCGGCAGGCGGACCGGAGGCGCCGCCTGCGTTGAAACAGCAGCTGGCGATAGGCGGCCGCCTCATCATTCCGGTCGGCAATGAAGAACGCCGCCAAACGTTGTTGAAGATCGTGCGGTGCGGTGAGCAGGAATTCGAACAAGAGACGCTTGCTGCGGTACTGTTCGTGCCGCTGATCGGTGCCCAAGGCTGGTCCGAAGACGGCACGCGCTCTGCGACCAACCATCAGCCGGCCGCAAAGATGACCGTGCCGCAAATGATCGCCGCCGCAGGCGAACCGCTGCCGCCGCTGGAGGATCCGCGATTCGGTGCGCTGTTCGACCGATTTGCCGGTTGCCGCGTTGTGTTGCTCGGCGAATCGAGCCATGGCACTTCGGAGTTCTATCGCGCCCGCGCAGCCATCACGCGCCGCTTAATCGAACAGCACGGCTTCAACATCGTTGCGGTCGAAGCGGACTGGCCGGATGCCGCCAGCATCAACCGCTACATCAATCACCAGCCGTTTCGCCACGGCAATCAGAACAGCTTCCAGCGCTTCCCGAGCTGGATGTGGCGCAACGTAGAAGTGGAAAGCTTCGTTGCATGGCTGCGTGTTCGAAACGCCGCACTCGCTCCCGCCGAACGGACCGGTTTTTACGGCTTGGATATCTACAACATGCATGCGTCGATTACCGCCGTACTCGCCTACCTCAGCGAGGTGGACCCCGAAGCGGCTGAAGCCGCGCGCCAACGTTATGGATGCCTGACGCCGTGGCAGAACGATCCGGCCACTTACGGGCGTGCCGTACTCAGTGCCGGCTATGCGAAATGCGAGCAGGACGTGATCCGGCAATGCAGGGAATTGCTGCAGAAGGAGCTGGACTACGCGGTCAAGGGAAGCGAACGCTTTCTCGACGCAGCGCAGAATGCCCGACTGATCGCCTCTGCCGAGCGCTATTACCGCGTCATGTATTACGGCGGTGCGGCCTCATGGAATCTGCGCGATACCCACATGTTCGAAACACTCCAACACGTGCTGGCCGCGCGGGGACCGACATCCAAAGCGGTGATATGGGCCCACAATTCGCACATCGGCGACGCTCGCCATACCGAAATGGGGCAAACGCGCGGCGAGCTCAACATTGGCCAGTTGTGCCGCGAGCATTTTGGCGACAGCGTTGCGCTGATCGGCTTCGGTACGCACACCGGCACAGTGGCAGCAGCCTCCGACTGGGACGGCGAAATGGAAATCAAGCGTGTGCTGCCTTCGCGCAGCGACAGCGTGGAGCGCCTGTTCCACGACAGTGGCGTGTCGCGCATGCTACTGGACTTGCGCGACATCGGCCATACGGTGCTGCGACAACGTATGAGCGAATCGCGTCTCGAACGCTTCATTGGCGTGATTTACCGACCAGAGACGGAATTGATGAGTCACTATTCGGAAGTGTCGCTGCCCCGCCAGTTCGACGCCTATGTCTGGTTCGACGAAACGAGCGCCGTGACACCGCTTCCGACAGCTCAAATCAAGAACGACCACAGTGTGCCGGACACCTTTCCTTTCGCAGTGTGAGGTCGCCAGCAGGAATGCCCTTTTTCCGTTATCGTGCTGTGCTTTTCCTTTGCATTGCGAAATCATCGTGCCCTTGCCGCTCATCATCCTCGCGCTCAGCGCGTTCGCCATCGGAACAACCGAATTCGTCATCATGGGACTGT
Organism: Oxalicibacterium sp.; assembly: GCA_036263255.1. GTDB lineage: Bacteria > Pseudomonadota > Gammaproteobacteria > Burkholderiales > Burkholderiaceae_D > Oxalicibacterium. The sequence goes on from DATAHI010000098.1 coordinate 4,467, forward strand.
TGCCGGAAGTCGCCGGCGATCTCCATGTCTCGATCACATCCGCCGGCTGGCTGGTCACCGGCTACGCTCTCGGCGTTGCAATCGGCGCGCCTTTCATGGCGGTTGCTACCGCAAGGCTACCCAAGCGCAAGGCACTAATCCTGCTGATGGGCATTTTTGTCGTCGGCAATCTGCTCTGCGCACTGGCCGGCGATTATCGACTGCTGATGTTTGCACGCGTCGTCACTGCCTTGTGCCACGGCGCCTTCTTCGGCATCGGCTCGGTGGTTGCTGCATCGCTGGTGGCACCGAACAAACGGGCGCAGGCGGTAGCCCTGATGTTCACCGGTTTGACGCTGGCGAACGTGCTGGGCGTACCGCTCGGCACCGCACTCGGCCAGGCAGCCGGCTGGCATGCGACCTTTTGGGCGGTCACCGTGCTCGGCGTCGCTTCGTTGGCCGGCTTGATCTTCGTTTTGCCGCATGACGGCGCAGAAGCCGCACGCAGTTTGCGCAGCGAAATTGCGGCACTGGGCGAAGGCAAGCTGCTGCTTGCGTTGGCCACAACGGTCTTTTTCTCCGGCTCGATGTTTGCCGTGTTCACCTACATCGCGCCGCTATTGCGCGAGGTGACGCACGTGACGCCACGAGGCGTTACCTGGACGCTGCTCCTGATCGGCGTGGGGCTGACCGTGGGCAATCTGATCGGCGGCAAACTGGCAGACCGACATCTCGCCAAAACACTGGGCGGCGTATTCATTGCCATTGCGGCGACGTCGGTGCTGTTCGCATGGAGCAGCGCCTATCTACTGCCGGCCGAGGTGACGCTGTTCGTCTGGGCTGCTGCGAGCTTTGCAGCGGTATCCGGCCTGCAAATTAATGTCGTCCAGTTCGGACGGCACGCGCCTAACCTGGTATCGACACTGAATATTAGTGCCTTCAATACCGGCAATGCGCTCGGCGCATGGGTTGGTGGCGTAGTCATCGACGCAGGGTTGAACCTGCGTTGGGTCCCGGTTGCGGGCGGCGCGCTGGCGCTCGGCGGATTGTTGATGACGATACTGACGTATCGCAAGCGCTGATCAACTCGTCTTGAGCTGTGGCATCTGCGCCGTGCTCGGCAACAGGCATACACCAAGTACCAGCAGCGGCGGGAACACGAAGCACCATACGCCGAGCGATACATAGGCGAGCGCACCGAGCGCGCATCCGGCGGCGAATGCTGCAAGGCTTGCCGACATGCGTCCGAGTCTGTCCTTCGCGCCGGCGCGCTGTTCGCCCGATACACCGTGCAGCAGGTCGGCGAAATCGAGCATGATCTGCGTCGTCGTTCCGGTCATCAGGGTCGTCGGCGGTGCATCGGCCAAGTGCACCTTCTGCACAGCATTCTGAATTGCCATCGCCATTACCATCGTCATGCCCGTGGTGATCGCAGGCCAGCTATCGCCATCCCTGAACGGCCCGAGACTGAGTGCGAGCATGGCACTGATGGCGAGCAGCACCAGCATCAGATATAGAAATGTGCGCAGGATCGGCAGGCCGCGATCGATCAACTGGTAGCGTGTAAGACGCGTCAGCACCACGACGATGCAGAACACCGGCAAGGCAAGGATTTTTCCGATCGCGCCGGAAGTACCCATCGCGATCGATGCGCCCAATGTGACGAAGTTGCCGGTAACGTGCGCGGTGAACAGGCCATGCAACGCAAGAAAACCGATTGTGTCGACAAATCCGCCATTCAGACTGAGCAGATTCGGAACAGTCGGTTTTACTGTGAATGCCATACGGTCGCCGTCAGTGTTGTTCTTGTTTTGTTGATGCAAGATGCATGCCGCTCCGGCATACCATCTTATTCGAGCGCCTTCTTCATTGCTTCCATGTCATAGGGCTTTTGCAGCAGCCGGGCATCGAGCCCTTTCGCTTCTGGCCCGAGGTCGGCATACCCGGAAGAAAAAACGACGCGCATTACGGGATATTGCTGCTTGGCGATTCTTGCAAGTTCGATTCCGCTCTTGCCAGGCAAGCTCACATCGGTGAGCAGGATGTCGAAGGAAGCAGCCGACAAGGCCTTCAACGCCTCTTCCGCACTACCGACACCGCGTGGCTGAAAGCCCATCAGATCCAGCATCTCGCAACACATCTGGAGCGAATCCGCATTGTCCTCGACCACCAGGACGCTACGCTGGCGCTGTTGACGTCGCGTATCGAGCACTTGTTTCACTTTCATCGCGAGCGTCTCGCGCGTATAGGGCTTGCTCAGCAAATGCACGCCGGGATCCAGCCGACCGCCATGAATGATTGCATTCTGCGTGTAACCCGAGGTGAACAGCACTTCGATATTCGGAAACAGTTCCTTGGCCTGGCGTGCCAGCTCCGGGCTCCTCAACGGTCCAGGCATCACGACATCAGTGAACAGCAGATCGCACTGCACGCCGGACTTCAGTACCGCGAGCGCGCTTTCGGCATTGTCGGCCTTCAGCACCTTGTAGCCGAGCGTCGCGAGCATCTCGACCACGATGTTTTGCACATCGATGTCATCCTCGACAACCAAAATCGTTTCGGTGCCGCCAGTAAGGTCGTTGCTGATAGGGGCTGGCATCAGCGCTTCCGCCTCCATCGCTCTCGGGAAATACATCTTGATCGTGGTGCCATGGCCGAGTTCGCTATAGATGCGGAAGTGGCCGCCGCTTTGCTTGACGAAACCGAAAGCCATACTGAGTCCGAGCCCAGTTCCTTGTCCCTCAGGTTTTGTCGTAAAGAAGGGCTCAACGGCGCGTTCCAACACGTCCTTCGCCATGCCGCTACCGGTATCGGTGATGGCCAGCATCACGAACTGACCGGCTGCGATGTCGGGCGCCGTTTGCACGTAGTTATCGTCCAGCAGCGCGTTGCCGACCTCGATGGTCAATTTGCCTCCGTTCGGCATCGCATCGCGTGCGTTGATCGCGAGATTCAAAATGACATTTTCGAACTGGTAGGGGTCCAGCGTGGTATTCCACAAGCCGCCGGAGACAACGAACTCGACCTCGACCGTTTCGCCGATCGCGCGGCGCACCAGTTCTTCCATGTCGCGCACCACGCGACCGAGATTGATCACGACCGGTTGCAACGGTTGCTTGCGTGCGAATGCAAGCAGTTGCGATGACAGTTTTGCGCCGCGTGCCACTGCCTCGATCGATGACTTGAGATAGCGGTCCGCCAGCTGGTCATTTGCCAGATGATCGCGCAGCAATTGCAGATTACCGCCCACCACCTGCAGGATATTGTTGAAATCGTGTGCGACGCCGCCGGTCAGTTTGCCAACCGCTTCGAGCTTCTGCGCCTGCTGCAGCGCATTTCGCGTCTCCTCCAGCTGCACGCGCTGCGTGACATCGCGCGTGATCTTTGCAAAGCCGATCAACTCGCCGGCATCGCCACGAATCGGATCGATGACGACGCTGGCGCGGAAGCGAGAGCCGTCCTTGCGGATACGCCAACCCTCGCCTTCGAATTTTCCGTCGCGCAAGGCCGCTTCCAGCACTTGGCCGGGGAGACCGGACGCCCGATCCTCTTCCGTATAGAAACGCGAGAAGTGCTGTCCGATGATCTCGTCCGCCGCATATCCCTTGATGCGGCGCGCGCCAGCGTTCCAGGTCGCCACGATGCCTTCCGGTGTCAGCATGAAGATTGCGTAGTCGACGACCTGGTCGACCAGAAGCTTCATCAGCATCGATTCATCGATTTGAAAGGCGGAAAATGGCGTTTTTGAACTCATGGACAGTCGAATGATGAAAGGTCGTCAGTATAGCAGCGGAAGTTGAAAGACGATCAATATCGATTCTCGTCGGGAAACCGAACAAGACCGGCAACATGCGGCTCTAAGCCGTAGACCGGCGCGATGGATGACGAGGAACCGCCAGTCGCCTTGAGGACGATGGGACAGTCTCTCGCGCGCTCAGTTCGCGCTACAGCCCTCGCCTAGATCATCTATCCTTGCCGCCAGGAAGGTCCAAGAGTCCACGGGTATCACGCAGGATTACACCCGCAAAGACGGCAGCAGCCAGCTTCCGACAGTTACTGGCCATCTTTGACAGCCTTCCCGATGACCAGTGCGGGCATGGGGAAGATCTCATAACGGAAGCCCTGCATTGCCTGGATCACCGGATCGCCGTCGGCCAAGCTTTGCGGATCCTGATCATCCGGGATCGCCCAGAAGCCGGCGCCATAACCGCCGGATGGATCAGCCACCGGACCGTAAGCCACCGCCCAGCCCTTTTCCGCAAAGCTCGCCCAATACGCTTGATGCGCCCGCATCAGGCCCAGTTCTTCCGCAGTCATGGATTGCATGAAATACGGACGGGCATCAACTTCATGAAGACGAACTTCATCGATGGGGCTCCTTCTATGAAAACTCAAGGCCACCGCGACGGTCTTTCATGATCGCGATGATCACGCCGTTATCCAGAAACACTCGACAAATCGATGACTGTGCCCGCTCGACACTAGCGCCGAATTATTCCCACTCGATCGTTGCTGGCGGCTTGCCCGAAATGTCGTACACCACGCGATTGATGCCACGCACTTCATTGATAATGCGATTCGAGACTTTGCCCAGAAGTTCATGCGGCAAGTGCGCCCAATGCGCAGTCATGAAATCCAGCGTCTGTACCGCGCGCAGCGCAACCACGTACTCGTAGGTACGGCCGTCGCCCATCACGCCGACCGACTTCACAGGTAAAAACACCGCGAAAGCCTGGCTGGTCGCGTCGTACCAGTTCTTGTGAAAATGGCTGTCGCCACCGCCTGCTGCGAGTTCGGTCGACAACGGAATCGGCGTGTTGCGCAATTCTTCAATGAAGATCGCATCCGCGCGGCGCAGCAGATCCGCATATTCCTTCTTCACTTCGCCGAGAATGCGCACGCCCAGACCCGGGCCCGGGAACGGATGGCGGTACACCATGTCATGAGGCAAGCCGAGCGCCACACCGAGCTCTCGTACCTCGTCCTTGAACAACTCGCGCAGCGGCTCCAGCAATTTCAGGTTCAGGGTTTCGGGCAAGCCGCCGACATTGTGATGGCTCTTGATCGTGTGTGCGCCCTTCTTGCCCTTGCCGGCGCTTTCGATGACATCAGGATAGATCGTGCCCTGTGCCAGCCATTTCGCATTCTTCAGCTTGCCCGCTTCGCGCTGGAACACTTCGACGAATTCGGCGCCGATGATCTTGCGCTTTGCCTCCGGGTCCGCCACGCCAGCCAGTTTGCCCATGAACTGTTCGGTCGCATCGACATGAACGACTTTCACGCCGAGGTTCTTGCCGAACATGTCCATCACCATCTTGCCTTCGTCCAGGCGCAGCAGGCCATGGTCAACGAACACGCAGGTCAGCTGGTCGCCGATCGCACGATGGATCAGCGCCGCAGCCACGCTGCTGTCGACACCGCCGGACAAGCCCAGAATGACTTCCTCCTTGCCCACCTGTGCGCGGATTTTCTCGACCGCCTCGCTGATGTAGTCCGGCATGTTCCAGTCCGACTTGCAGCCGCAAATCTCGTGCACGAAGCGGCCAAGGATGGCCTTGCCTTGCAATGTATGGGTAACCTCCGGGTGAAACTGGAACGCGTACATCTTGCGCGCTTCATCGGCCATGCCGGCGATCGGACAATTCGGCGTGGAAGCCATCAGCTTGAAGCCGGGCGGCATCTCGTTGACCTTGTCGCCGTGGCTCATCCATACCTTCAGCATGCCGAAACCTTCGGGCGTTGTGAAATCGCTGATGTCCTTCAGCAGCGCCGTATGGCCGTGCGCGCGCACTTCCGCATAGCCGAACTCGCGCACCTTGCCGTTCTCGACTTTTCCGCCCAATTGCTGGGCCATTGTCTGCATGCCGTAGCAGATGCCGAGCACCGGCACGCCAAGCTCGAACACTGCTTGCGGCGCACGCGGTGTATCGCCTTCCGTCACCGAGCTCGGGCCACCGGACAGGATGACGCCGGCTGCGCCGTAGTTGCGCACGAAATCGTCGTCGACATCATAGGGATAGACTTCCGAGAACACGCCCGCTTCGCGTACGCGGCGGGCAATCAGTTGGGTGACCTGCGAACCGAAATCGAGAATCAGAATCTTTGAATGCATGGGAACCTGAGATAAAAACAATCGTGGAAAATATCAATCTAGCTTTGCCAGCACGACGCGGTTGCGCCCCGCGTCCTTGGCAACATACAAGGCCTTGTCTGCACGGCTGATCAACTCGTCGGTGCTCGCCGACGGAAACATGTCGGTCGAACAGACGCCGGCACTGATCGTCACATCGACTACCGTATCGCCGATGCCCACGCCCTGCGCCGCGACCGCTTCCCGCATGCGTTCTGCAATTGCGTAGGCAACATCGTGTCCACTGCCGGGCAGTACGGCCAGAAATTCTTCGCCGCCATACCTTCCCAGCGATTCCTGTTGGCGTATGCAGGAGCGAAGCCGGCTCGTTACTCTTACCAGTACCTCGTCACCGGCCGGATGACCATAGGTGTCGTTGATCTTCTTGAAAAAATCGAGGTCCATCACGACCACCGATAGCGGCATGCCGATCTTGTCGCAACGCTGCGCCTCTATCGCAAGAATGCGCATGATGGCGCCGCGATTCCAGGTGCCGATCAACGGGTCGGTCAGCGACTTGCGGCGCAAGTTCTTGTTCTTTTTCTGCAGCTCCTGCTGTACGACATTGATCGAGCGCACGCTCAGTTCACGTTCGATCATGCTGGCAAGATCGAGTAGCGCCAGCTTGTCATTCTCGCTGAAACTGCGCGGCGCATAATCCAGAAGACTGATGCTGCCGATCAGCATGCGGTGCACATTGAAAATCGGGGCAACCGCATAGAACTGCAGAAAAGGCGTCCCGGCGACCATCGCATGTTCCAGCATCGAAGGCTCGACACGCAGATCCGGCACCACGATCAGGCGCGGCGATAGCGGGAAGCTTTCGCAGAAACTCGCCTCGACGGACGGCGAAGTGGCCTGCCCTTCGATAAAACCGATCGCCGGATCGTCGAAGCGCAGCACGCACTTTGCGACCTTGAACAAACGTTTTCCGATGCGTCGAATGCGCAGCAGCTGTTCGTCCGACGACGGCTTGTCCGTGCCCGTCGAAGTAACGGGAACCTGCGGTGCCTTGTCCGTCGTCGTACTCATGTCAGATGTTCATCCGAGGTACGCCGGCACGCGGATTACTCCGCGCGATAGTTCGGCGCTTCCTTTGTGATCTGCACATCATGCACATGCGATTCGCGCATGCCGGCAGAGGTGATTTCAACGAATTCCGCCTTCTCGCGGAATTCATCGATGGTCGCACAACCGCAATAGCCCATCGAGGAACGTACGCCGCCGACCAACTGATACAGGATCGCGATCGCACTGCCCTTGTACGGCACACGGCCTTCGATCCCTTCGGGGACGAACTTATCGACGTTGTTGGCGGCATCCTGGAAGTAACGATCGGCCGAGCCATCCGCCATCGCACCCAGGCTGCCCATGCCGCGATACGATTTGTAGCTGCGTCCTTGGAACAGGATCACTTCGCCCGGCGCTTCTTCGGTGCCGGCGAACATGCTGCCCATCATGACGGTCGACGCGCCGGCTGCGAGTGCTTTGGAGACGTCGCCAGAGAAACGAATGCCGCCGTCGGCGATGCATGGCACGCCTGTACCCTTGAGAGCATCCGCGACATTGGCAATTGCGGTGATTTGCGGCACGCCGACACCTGCCACGATACGCGTCGTACAGATCGAACCCGGGCCGATACCGACCTTGACGCCGTCGGCGCCGTGGTCGACCAGTGCCTTCGCCGCTGCTGCGGTAGCGATATTGCCGCCGATGACATCGACACCCTTGTAGTTGTCCTTGATCCAGCGCACGCGATCCAGCACGCCCTTCGAATGGCCGTGCGCGGTATCGACCACGATTACGTCGACGCCGGCCTTCACCAGCAGATCGACGCGCTCATCGTTGTCCGCGCCGACGCCGACTGCCGCACCCACGCGAAGTTTGCCGAGGCTGTCCTTGGAAGCCATCGGGTGTTCGGTGGATTTTTGGATGTCCTTGACCGTGATCAGGCCGCGCAGCTCGAACGCGTCGTTCACCACAATCACGCGTTCCAGGCGATGCTTGTTCATGAGGCGCTTGGCCTCGAGCAGATCAGCGCCGTCCTTGACCGTCACGAGCTTGTCGCGCGGCGTCATCTTCGCGCTGACCTGAGCGTCCAGTTCTTCTTCAAAGCGCAGATCGCGGTTGGTGATGATGCCAACCACGGTCTTGCCCTCCACCACCGGAAAGCCGCTGATGCCGTGCTGTTGCGACAGGGCGATCACGTCGCGAATCTTCGTCGTCGGCGGAATTGTGATCGGATCCCGCACCACGCCCGATTCGAAGCGTTTCACTTTCGCCACTTCGCGCGCCTGCTCCTTGGCAGTGAGATTCTTGTGGATGATGCCGATGCCACCTTCTTGCGCCATCGTAATTGCCAGACGGGCTTCCGTCACGGTATCCATCGCCGCGGACAGCAGCGGAATATTCAATGTGATATTGCGTGTCAGACGCGTGGCGAGGGAAGTATCTTTGGGGAGAATATTGGAGTAGGCCGGGACCAGCAGCACGTCATCGAACGTGAGTGCCTTTTGAAGTAGACGCATAGTTGTTTTCCTATTGGCGCAAAAGCGAATTATACAGAAAAGCGCCCGCCTCGTCCGCCCAGCGTTGACAGCCAGAAAGAAGCATGGCGAAATGTGACATCGCCATTGTCCACGGAGAAGCGCCATGCCGCGTTTGCAACATGTTTTTGTCGCCCTTGCCCTACTCGGCTGCACCAGCGCCGCGATGGCGCAATATGTGTGGCTCAACGAAAAAGGTGTCAAGCAGTACTCCGATGTGCCGCCCCCGGCCTCTGTCCCCAACAGCCGCATTCTGAAAGCGCCGGGTGGTGTGCCGCGCGCGGATAACATGGCGGAAACCGACGCTTCCGCCGCCAATGGCGATCAATCCAAGCCGGCAGTAAAAAGTCTCGCGGAACAAAACGCCGAATTCGAAAAACGCCGCGCCGAGCAAGCAGAAAAGGACAAGCAGGCAGCCGAAAAAGCCAAGCAGGCAGCGTCCAAGCAGAAAGCCTGTGAAAACGCCCGCGATTACAACCGCGCGCTGTCATCCGGCCAACGCATCAGCCGCATGAACGCGGCAGGCGAGCGGACTTATCTGTCCGATGAAGAACGGGCGCAGGAAGAACGAGAAACACAGCGCACGCTGGCAAACTGCAAGTAAAAAGCATAAAAAAATCCGACGCTCAGCCGGATTTTTTTTGATTCCTGTCGTGTGCCGCGCGGCGTCGCCGCGTTTCCTTCGGATCAGCATTCAACGGACGATAGATTTCGACGCGATCATGCTCGCGCAACACCGTGTCGAGCGTTTTCAGTTTGCCGTAAATCCCTACACGCAGCACGCTGATATCGATCTCCGGAGCTTGCCCTACGATGCCGCTCTGCTCGACCGCCTGCTGGATCGTGGTACCGGGTGCCACGTCGAGTTCGAGCAGGAACTGCCGTTCCGGCCGCGCGTAGCAGACCTGGACATGAATCCGCTCGTCAGCCATAGACGACCTCGGCGCGCTTGCTGAAGGCGTCGATAAAGCTGTTGGCAATCATGTTGAACACCGGACCGATGATCTGCTCGATCAGCTTATTGGAAAATTCGTATTGCAGATCGAAATCGATCTTGCATGCATCTTCCCGCAGCGGCTTGAAATGCCAGGTCCCGTTCAGATGCTTGAACGGCCCCTCAAGCAGGCGCATCGTCATCAAAGTCGGCCGTTGATTGGTGTTTTCGGTCGTAAAGCTCTGCCTGACGCCGTGGTAATTGATTTTCAGCGTCGCGACCAGCCGACCTTCCTCGCGGTCCTTGACTTCCACGCCGCCGCACCATGGCAGGAACAGCGGATAGTCTTCCACCCTGTCGACCAGCGCAAACATCTGTTCCGCGCTGTAACCCAGCAAAACCGATTTGTGTACTACCGCCATCGAAAGCCAACCGTTTGATAGAATCGCAAGTCCTGCATTTTAACCGAGCCTCCGTTTCCGCCCCAATGAGCATTGTCGACAACAGAAAAGCGTTCCACGATTATTTCATCGAGGAACGTTTCGAGGCGGGCATCGTGCTGGAAGGCTGGGAAGTGAAGGCCATACGCGCCGGCCACGTGCAGCTGAAAGAAGCGTATGTGATCGCACGCAATGACGAAATCTTCCTGTTCGGCTCGCACATCACGCCGCTCGCCACTGCATCGACCCATGTCAGCCCCGATCCGACGCGCACGCGCAAGCTTTTGCTGAAAGCCGAGGAAATCAGCAAGCTGACCACCAAGGTCGAGCGCGCCGGCTACACGATGGTGCCGCTGAACCTGCATTTCCAGAAAGGCCGCGTCAAATGCGAAATCGGCCTGGCGAAAGGCAAGAAGCAGCACGACAAGCGCGAGACTGAAAAGAAGCGTGACGTGCAGCGCGAAATCCAAAACGCACTGAAGCAGAATCGGCGATAGCCAGCCTGCCTCCTCCGTCTAGTTCTTGCCTTCCTGCGCCTTCACGACCTGCAGGGCGCTGGCAATCAGGCCGCTGATATCGCTCAGGTTGGCCGGCACGATAATCGAATTGTTTGTCTTTGCCAGCTTGCCGAAGGCATCGACATACTGCTCCGCCACCTTCAAATTCACTGCATTCAATCCGCCCGGCTCCTGAATGGCCGCTGCTGTTTTGCGAATCGCTTCCGCGGTCGCTTCGGCAATCGCCATGATGGCGGACGCCTCGCCTTGCGCACGGTTGATCGCCCCCTGCTTCTCGCCTTCCGAGCGCGCAATCGCCGCTTCACGTTCGCCGGCGGCGATATTGATCTGCTCCTGCTTGCGTCCTTCGGAAGCGGCGATCAATGCGCGCTTCTCACGCTCCGCCGTGATCTGCGATTGCATTGCGTGCAGGATTTCCTTTGGCGGTGTCAGATCCTTAATCTCGTAGCGCAACACCTTCACGCCCCAGTTCGTGGCCGATTCGTCGATCGCACTGACCACACTATGATTGATCAGATCCCGCTCTTCAAAGGTCTTGTCAAGTTCCATGCGGCCGATTACCGAACGCAAGGTCGTCTGCGCCAGCTGTGAAATGGCGGCGATGTAATTCGAAGAGCCGTACGACGCACGCATAGCATCGGTCACCTGGAAGTACAGGATGCCGTCGACTTCGAGCTGCGTGTTGTCTTTGGTAATGCAGACCTGCATCGGCACGTCGAGCGGGATTTCCTTCAGCGAATGCCTGTAAGCGATGCGATCGATGAAAGGCAGCACGATCTTCAAGCCCGGCCCCAGCGTGGCGTGATACTTGCCCAGGCGCTCGACAATCCACGCATGCTGCTGCGGCACCACGTTGACGGTCTTGGCGACGAAAACGATCACGACGAACAGCAGGAAAACAATGGTCATACTCATGCTATCGGCACCGAACATGATGACTCCTATACTGGCGCTGCCCTGCGGGACAGCAAACACATCGCGGCGAAATGTTCGCCCTCAACGATCGGCGACGATCAGACGATTTCCGCGCACTTCCCGGATCACGAAGTTGCCGGCCCGTGCATCTCCACCAACCGCCAACTCGACGTCCCACAAGGCGCCACGATACATCACGCGGGCGGTGTGTGGGGCATTGCTGCTCCATTCGGCGACGACAATACTTTGACCAATATCGGGATTAACGTCAGGATCGCGGGCTGCATCGACAACGGCCGTACGGCCGAAGCGGCTGCGGCGCAACACAGCCGTCGCGATGAGCGCAACGACGGCTGCCAGCACGGATTGCACCACACCATTCATGCCGCCCAGCGCGGCGAGGCCGCCGACCGCCGCGCCGATGGCAATCATCAACAAGTAGAAGGTACCGGTCGCCATCTCGGCGATCAGCAATACGCAGGCAGCAGCAAACCAGATCATCCAGTGCGTCATGTCCCGCTCCTCATGTCGTGAAAACAAAAAACCCTCGACCTCCGTGGAGGTCGAGGGTCGAGGTACCACGATAAAACTGTTCTTGGTGTTATCTGGCGGTTTTGCACAGTCTATGCATAAAACTGCAGCAGGAAAAGATTGAAAGCAGGGATTCCGGCAAATTTACAACAACCGCGCCTCAGCGAGCGATTGTCTGGCGTACCTGCTCGAAAAAGCAAACGGCGGCGCTGGCTGCTACATTCAACGATTCAATCGCGCCTAAGTGCGGAATGGCAATACGGTGCGTTGCCCTTTCCAACAATGCAGGTGCAACACCCTGTCCTTCATGGCCGAACATCCATGCGACTGGCTGTGCAAGGTCGATGTCATACAAGCGCTGCTCGGCATGCGAACTGGTAGCGATAACCGGGATATCGGCACGATGCAACAGATCTTCAAGATCGACACCTTCAAAGATATCCAGCGAAAAATGCGCCCCCATTCCCGCACGCATCACCTTCGGCGACCAGGCGAAGGTCGTACCGGGGTTGCAGTAAATCTGGCGAATACCGGCCGCGGCCGCACTGCGCACGATAGAACCGAAATTGCCCGGATCCTGCACGGTATCGAGCAGTACGGCAGCCTCACTCAGGCGTGGAGGCAACTCGGGTTGCGGAGTATCAATGACGAAGAGAATATCAACGCCATGCTCGACCTGACTCAGTGCGCGAAACAGCTGCTCCGGCAGCACGATGCATTGCCCGGCACTACCGGCGCATCGTTCGGCAATCGTGACCGCCTCCGCATGCGAGAACGCGTCTTCGCTGACGACGCACATCGGCGGATCACCCATGGTCTCCAGATACGTCTCGCACAGATGCACGCCATCCAGCAAGGTGCGGCCGGCACGGCGGCGTGCCTGCGAACTGGTAGCCAGCAGCTTCAGCTCCTTGTAGAGCGGATTATCACGGGAAGAGACGTTTTTGCGTGCCATCAGAAGACCAGACCGTCATTAAGCATGCTGTCGTTCAGCACGCCGTCTTTGAGCACGATCGCCGCAGAAACCGGTTCGCCAAGCAAGGCACGTACCGGTGCATACGACTTGCGGTGCACCGGCGACACGCCGTGCAGCGTCAGTCGCTCAAGATGCAAGGGCGTAGGATACCCCTTGTGCTGATCGAAACCATATTGCGGATACGTCAAATGCAGTTCGCCCAATGCACGGTCGCGTGCCGTTTTCGCGAGAATCGATGCAGCGGAAATCGCCTTCACCTTATCGTCTCCCTGCACGATGGCTTCGGAACGAACCTGCATGACCGGGCAACGGTTGCCGTCGATCAGAGCCAGCGTCGGCACAACATGCAGCGCTTCCACTGCACGGCGCATGGCGAGCATGCTGGCCTGCAGGATGTTGAGCGTATCGATTTCCTCTTCCGAAGCTTGCGCGATCGCCCATGAAATCGCGCGCTCCTTGATCTTGATCGCCAGTTCTTCGCGGCGCGACTCGGTTAGCTTCTTCGAATCGCGCAGACCGCGTATGGGTCGCGCGGGATCGAGAATCACCGCTGCGGCGAACACCGGCCCGGCAAGCGGGCCGCGCCCAGCCTCATCGACGCCACAGATGATTTCATCGACGTGACTGAACAGAGAAAGAGTGACGGATGGCTTTCTTGGCATGGCGCTATTCTAGCCCTCCGTTCGTACGCGCGAACGACTGATCAGCTCCAGTACCGCACGCGCGCTTTCCGTTGCAGTATCGCGCAGCAAGGTGTGATGCATATCGGTAAAGCGCCGGTGCAAGTTCTGTCGATTGGCATCATCCTGCAACTGAAACCACAACGCATCCGCCAACGCCTGCGGGTTAGCTGCATCCTGCAGCAGTTCGGGCACCAAAAATTCGCGCGCGAGAATGTTCGGCAGACCGATCCAGGGCTGGTATGCCATGTGTCGCAGCACATGCCAGGACGCCGCCATCATCTTGTATGCGATCACCATGGGCTTCTTGAACAAGGCCACTTCCAGCGACGCGGTGCCGGAAGCGACCAGCACCGCATCGGCAGCGGCGAGCGCAACATGCGACTGGCCGTCGGTGACCTGCAACGGCACGTCGCCGACACCCGCCTCCTGCAGCAGTTCCTTGAAATAGCGACGTTGCGCTTCGCCCGCCATCGGCGCGACGAAATGCAAACCGGGATCGCGTTGCAGTAAGAGCTTGGCCGCCTGCACGAAGGCGACCGCATTGAATTTCAGTTCCGACATGCGGCTGCCAGGTAGAATTGCAATCACCTTCGCATCCAGCGAGAGTTGCAAGGCATCGCGTGCCGCCGTCTGATCCGGCTCCAAGGGAATCACCTGCGCCAGTGGATGCCCGACATAAGTGGCCGGGATGCCGGCTTCACGATAGATCGCTTCCTCAAATGGAAAGATCACCAGCATGTGCGACGCCGCGCGCGCAATTTTCTTGATGCGGCCGCCGCGCCAGGCCCAAATCGAGGGGCCAATGAAGTGCATGGTCGGGATGCCGGCCGCTTTCAGTTGTGCTTCCAAACCGAGATTGAAGTCCGGTGCATCGACGCCGATGAAAACTGCCGGCCGCTCGGCCAGCAGGCGATCGCGCAGGGCGATCTGGATGCCCTTGATTTCACGGTAATGCGCAAGCACTTCGAACAGGCCACGCACGGACAGTTTTTCCATCGGCCAGTCGCTGACGAAACCATATTGCGCCATCGCCGGACCGCCGATGCCATGCATATAGGCGCCCGGCAGCTGCGGCCGCAAGCCGGATAGCAAGCGGCTCGCCAGCAGATCACCCGACGTCTCGCCGGCGACCATTGCGATCGCAATATCGCCCACTGACTTAGCGGATGATGCCACGTGCCGAAGAGGCGATGAATTCGCGCAGCTGGCGTAGGTAGACGGCCGCGTCCGGCGATTTTTCTTCTTCTGCCTGCAAGGCTGCCTTTGCTTCCTCCAGAGGGAGACCGGCGCGATAGACGAGACGATAACCGCGCTTGATGGCGGCGATCTGTTC
>DATAHI010000099.1:0-13759 GCA_036263255.1 Oxalicibacterium sp.
ATCTCCTACGAGGAGATCACGCATCCCGATGACCGCAGCTACGTGCGCAGCACCATCGCGCACGCGGTAAGGGAAGGCCGGCGCTTCGATCTCGAATATCGTGTGGTGCGTGCGGATGGTGCGGTACGCTGGGTGTGGGAACGCGGGGCCGGCATTTCGCGAGGAGCGGATAGCGGGATGATGCTGGAAGGCTTTATCCAGGACATCACCGAGCGCAAGCAGGCAGACGAGGCGCTGCGCGAGGCGGAGCGCCGTTATCGCAATATCTTTGAAAACGCGATCGAAGGCATTTTTCAATCGACCCCGGATAACGGTTATCTCGCCGTCAATCCTGCCCTGGCGCGCATGTATGGCTACGCGTCGCCGGAAGAAATGATCGCCATGCTGCACGACATCGAGCATCAGTTGTATGTCGATCCGCAGCGCCGCGCCGAATTCAGGCAGTTGCTGGAGCGTGACGGCGTGGTGACGAATTTCGAATCGCGCGTGTATCGGCGCAACGGCGAAATCATCTGGATCTCGGAAAACGCTCGCGCCGTGCACAACGCCGAAGGCAAGCTGCTGTTCTTCGAAGGAACGGTGGAGGCAATCACCGAGCGCAAGGCGTACGAAGCCGAGATCCGTTTTCAGGCAACGCACGATGCGCTGACCGGCCTGCCGAACCGTACGCTGCTGCACGATCGCATGCAGCAAACCATACTGCACACGGCACGGTACGGCACACTGGCCGCGGTTGCCTTCCTCGATCTCGACCAGTTCAAGTTCATCAATGACAGTCTCGGCCACCAGGTCGGCGACGAACTGCTGAAGATCACAGCAGAGCGGCTGAAGAACTGCCTGCGCAGCAGCGACACGGTAGCGCGCCAGGGCGGCGACGAGTTCGTCCTACTGCTGACGAATCAAGAGAGCATCGAATCGATTACGCTGACGCTACAGCGTGTACTCCAGGAAGTAGCGCAGCCGTGGCACGCAAACGATCTGGAATTCCAGGTGACCTGCAGCATCGGCGTGAGTCTTTGCCCGGATGACGGTTGCGACGCCGATACGCTGCTCAAGAATGCAGATTCAGCGATGTACAAGGCCAAGGAACTGGGACGTAACAACTTCCAGTATTTTTCGGCCGAGATGAATTCCACCGCGACCGATCGGCTGGAATTGCTGAACCGCCTGCGCCAAGCGATCGCGAATGACGAACTAGTTCTGCATTATCAGCCCAAGGTCAGCCTGCAGGACGGTTCAGTGATCGGCGCCGAAGCACTGATCCGCTGGAACAGCCCGCAGTCCGGCATGATCGCGCCCGGCACTTTCATCCCGTTGGCCGAAGAAACGGGTCTGATCGTTCCGATCGGAGAATGGGTATTGCAGGCAGCGTGCCGCCAGAACAAGGCATGGCAGGATGCGGGATATCCGCCATTGGTCGTATCAGTGAATCTTTCGCCGCGCCAGTTGGCGCGCGGCGACGTGGTCGAACTGGTGCAGCGCGTACTGAAGGAAACCGGTTTGGCGCCGCAGTATCTCGAGCTGGAAATCACGGAAAGCGTGATGGCAACCGAGGTCGACAAATCCTTCGCCATGCTGAACCGGTTGCGCAAACTCGGCGTACGCATTTCGCTCGACGATTTCGGCACCGGCTATTCCAGCCTCAGTTATCTCAAGTGCTTCCCGGTCGATACGCTGAAGATCGACCGCTCCTTCGTGCGCGACATTGCAAGCGACGAAGACAGCGCCGCCATCATCAAGGCCATCATTTCGCTTGGCCAGAATCTGAATCTCACCGTGTTAGCTGAAGGAATAGAAACGCCGGAGCAATTCCAGTTTTTATTGCAGCACGGTTGCAACGAGGGACAGGGCTTTCTGATGAGTCGCCCGGTCGCCGGTGCAGAGTTCGCTGCGCTAATGCGGACCGAGGAACCCGAGCTGGCACCTAGAAAGCATAGAAATAATTGCGATAGTGTGTGCTTACATAGTATGTAGGTCTGCGCCCCGGCATTTTGCATGCAGGCAAAGCTCCTGCATATTCAATCATGCTGCAACGTAATGTATTTTTGACAACTGTTAACTGATCTTTGGATTAAGCTCATCCGTGGCATTCTTGCCAATTCACTAACGATGAGGTTCGATATGAAGATCAAATATTTTTTGGTTTTACTGTTCCTCGGCGTGTCGCTGAATGCGTCTGCGAATAACGGAGGGCATCACAACAGTTGGTCCAATCCGTCTTCGTATGACGTGTTTCACGATATCGTCATCGGCTCGCACGGCGATCTGAAGGATTTCTTCGGGTTTGATCGGGACAAGGCCAAGCACGAGCTTGGCTGGATATTCGGCAACCTTAACAATATCCTCGGTGACCTGAAAGACAACTGGCGCTGGAGCAAATCACCGTTCTGCGACTGGCCGCCGGTCATTTCGCCGGTCCCTGAGCCCGAAAGCTGGGGAATGATGCTGGGCGGTCTCGCGATGATGGGCTGGCTTGCACGCCGCCGCAAAGCGCACGTCGGCCGATAAGAAAGCCGTACAGCCATGCGATAAGGGGAGGCAAGCGATATGCGGAAATTACGTCATGAAAGGTGCGCACAGCATAACGCTGCGCGCACCGGCGCTTGCATTGGCTTCCATCACTCCTTTTCTTTGCCGGATTGCCTGTTCGAATAGGGCGCATGCAGTTGCACCGGCCGGGCAGTTTTCGCACGCATGCGGATATTGATCAGCTCGACCACCAGCGCGAATCCCATCGCCGTATAGATGTAGCCCTTCGGAATGTGATGGCCGAATCCATCGGCAATTAACACCACGCCGATTGCCACCAGGAAGGCCAGCGCCAGGATCTTGATCGAAGGGTGATTCGACACGAATCGTCCGATCGGGCCGGCAAACACCATCATCATGCCGACCGAGGCGATGACTGCGGCGACCATCACTTCAATGTGATCGACCATGCCGACCGCCGTGATGATGGAATCCAGCGAAAAAACCATGTCGACCAGCATGATCTGCACGATCACCGCTGTAAAGGTTGCCTGCACCGTGCTTGAACTGTGGCCTTCCTCGCCTTCGAGTGACTGGTGAATTTCGCCAGTGCTCTTCCAGATCAGAAACAGGCCGCCGGCAATCAGGATCATGTCCCGCCCGGAGAAGCCTTGACCGAAGAGCGTGATCAGCGGCGTGGTCAGACCGACCAGCCAGGCCAGAATCATCAACAGGCCGATGCGCATGAACATCGCGATGAACAAGCCCAGTTTGCGGGCGAATTCCCGCCGCTCCTCCGGCAGCTTGTCGACCAGGATGGAAATGAAAATGATGTTATCGATGCCGAGCACAAGCTCCAGTGCTGTCAGGGTGATCAACGCCATCCAGGCGTGCGGGTCCGCCAAGAGTTCCAGCATGGGTGTGTCTCCTTTGATGTAAGTGAATCGTCGTTTTGATTGCGGTCTGGTGCCGCTTGGATGCTAGCTGTCTGGCTCGCCGCGATCGGCTGGGCCAGCGCGCAACATTGATTGCAACATTAACAGGGAAAAATCGCCGCGCCAATGGCGAAGCGATCGTCACGCAAAACCGCCTTCGCCGACGGCCATGCGCCGATCAGCCGGTATAATGCCGCCTACCTTTTCTCGATCAACATGCCGCACCGCTTTCGGCATTCATCCTCATGCTCGCAGCACAAAAACAACGAATCACCGCATTCTTCCAGGCCGCACTGACGCCGCTGATTGCCGGCACCGATTTGAAACCGAATATCGTCCTTGAACGTCCGCGCGATCCCTCGCACGGCGACGTTGCGTGCAATCTGGCGATGCAGATCGCCAAGCCACTGAAAAAGAATCCGCGTGAAGTTGCGCAAGCTCTGGTCGATGCGCTGCAAGCCAATCCCGAAGCAAGTGATCTGATTGCATCGGCCGAGATCGCCGGTCCGGGCTTCATCAATCTGCGTCTGACCGCCGCTTCGCGTCAATCCGTCGTCAAGACGGTGTTCGAGCAGGGCAACGGCTACGGCAAGAGCGATTGGGGCAGGAACAAGAAGATCATCGTCGAATTCGTGTCCGCCAACCCGACCGGTCCGCTGCACGTTGGCCACGGCCGCCAAGGCGCTTTGGGCGATGCGCTGTCTTCGCTTTTCCAGGCGCAGGGCTATGAGGTGACGCGCGAGTTCTACTACAACGATGCCGGCGTGCAGATCGCCACGCTGGCAACGTCCGTGCAGGCACGTGCGAAAGGACTGAAGCCGGGCATGGAAGGCTGGCCCGAGTCCGCCTACAACGGCGATTACATCCAGGACATCGCAAACGACTTCCTTGCAAAAAAAACCGTGTCGGCAGCCAATGGTGCGCCGGTGACCGCCAGCGGCAACATCGACGATATCGAATCGATCCGCCAGTTCGCGGTCACCTACCTGCGCCATGAACAGGATCTCGATCTGCAGGCATTCGGCGTCAAGTTCGACAACTACTATCTCGAATCTTCGCTGTACTCCGATGGCAAGGTCGCAGCCACAGTCGACGCCTTGATGAAGGCAGGCAAGACCTACGAACAGGAAGGTGCGCTGTGGCTGCGCACCACGGAGTACCGCGACGACAAGGATCGCGTGATGAAGAAGTCCGACGGCACTTATACGTACTTCGTGCCGGACGTCGCTTATCACACGGTCAAGTGGCAGCGCGGCTTCACGCAGGCGATCAACGTGCAAGGCAGCGACCACCACGGCACGATCGCCCGCGTGCGCGCTGGCTTGCAGGCGCTGAACATCGGCATTCCGGAAGGCTATCCGGACTACGTGCTGCACAAGATGGTGACCGTGATGCGCAACGGCGAGGAAGTGAAAATTTCGAAGCGCGCCGGTTCCTACGTCACGCTGCGCGATCTGATCGAATGGTCGGCAGGTGAGACGCCGGAAGGCGAAGCGCGCGACCTGACACGCGGCCGCGACGCCGTGCGTTTCTTCCTGATCTCGCGCAAGGCGGATACCGAATTCGTATTCGACGTCGACCTTGCACTTGCGCAGTCCGACGAGAATCCGGTCTACTACGTGCAATACGCGCACGCCCGCATCTGCTCGGTGTTCTCGCAATGGAACGGTGATGAAGCAGCGCTGGCAAAAGTGGATCTGGCGCCGCTGACCGCGCCGCGCGAAGTCACGCTGCTCGGCAAGCTCGCCGAGTATCCGGATATGCTGCAGCGCGCGCTGGAAGAGCTCGGTCCGCATCAGGTCGCGTTTTATCTACGCGACTTGGCGGGCGAATTGCATAGCTACTACAATGCAGAACGCGTGCTGGTGGACGACGAAGCATTGAAGCTGGCGCGTCTCGCGCTGCTGCATGCAACGCGGCAAGTATTGCGCAATGGATTGGCCCTGATCGGTGTTTCCGCCCCGGCGCGGATGTAATGGACATGATGATGACGAATAAAAACAAGCAGGCCGGCGGCACCTTGCTGGGACTGATTCTCGGCCTGGTGATCGGCCTTGCCATCGCAGTTGGCGTGGCGCTGTACGTCACCAAGACCTCGCTGCCTTTCACCAACAAGTTCGCCACACCGGAAAAGCCGGCATCGGCGCCAGCGGGCGATCTGCCCGACCCGAACAAGGCGCTGTACGGCAAGAAGCCGACGCTGCCTGAACCACCGGCTGACAGCGCAAATGCGCCAACGGGCGCCGCTCAGCCGAGCGTGCCGACCAACACCGCGATCAGCAAAGCGCCTGCGCAAACCGATACGGTGAAATCGGGCGACGACGACAGTAACAAATACACCTACTATCTGCAGGCCGGCGCTTTCCGGGGGCCGGAAGATGCAGAGAGTCTGCGCGCCAAGCTGGCATTGCTCGGCTTCGAAGCAAAGGTCTCCGACGCGCAGACCGACAACGGCACCCTGCATCGTGTGCGTATCGGCCCGTTCACGCAAACGGAAGCAATGAATCGCGTGCGCAGCAAGTTATCCGACAGTGGCGTGGATGTCGCTGTGGTGCGTATCGGAAAATAATGGCAAGTAGGCAGCAAGTAAGCAGCAAGTAAGCAGCTCAACAAGCAGGCAACAAACGAAAGGAATCGTATGCGTTTCATTCAGCACCTGTTGGCCGTCATCGGTCTAAGTCTCGTCGCAGTGACGGCTGGCGCATCGCCGACCGCGCCGGTCAACGGCAAGGACTACCGTACGCTGGAACGTGCACAGCCGACGGACAGCGGCAAGAAAGTCGAAGTGACCGAATTCTTCTGGTACGACTGCCCGCATTGCAACGCTTTTGAACCTGCGCTCGAAGCGTGGGTGAAACAGCAGGGCGACAAGATTGCGTTCAAGCGCGTGCCGGTCGCTTTCCGCGATTCCTTCATTCCGCAACAGAAGCTCTACTACGCGTTGGAAGCGCTGGGCAAGGTCGATGAACTGCACGCGCGTATCTTCCGCGCCATCCATGGCGAACGCAAACAGCTGGATACCGATCAGCAGATCATGGATTTCATTTCCAAGCAGCCTGGCATCGATGCGAAAAAATTTGCCGACGCCTACAACTCTTTCGGCGTGCAAGCCAAGGCGAAACGCGCGACCCAGCTGCAGGCGGATTATCAGATCGACGGCGTGCCGACGCTCGCCATCGGCGGCCGTTACCTTACCTCGCCGTCGATCGTCGCCGGCAGCGTAGGCAATCGTCCGGAACCGGCGTTGCATGAAGCTGCGCTGCAAGTTGCCGATTACCTCGTCAACAAGTCGGCAGGCAAGTAAATCGGTCTGCTGAATATTTCAGCACCGCATTTTTATACGAAGTCCGCATCTCGCAAGAGTGCGGACTTTTCTTTTGGAGTAACCATGCAGCACACTCAGCGCGTCTTCATTACCGGTGCTTCTAGCGGCTTGGGCGAGGCGCTCGCGCGCCGTTATGCGGCGCAAGGCGCAGTGCTGGGACTGGTCGGGCGACGTGGCGAGAAACTGCGTGAATTGGTAGCCGGCTTGCCGAATCCGCGGCAGCATCGCGTCTATGCGCTGGACGTCAACGATCATGCCGCGCTGGCAAACGCTGCGACCGATTTCATCGGCGCAACGGGTGGCGTCGATATCGTCATCGCCTCCGCTGGCGTTTCGCGTGGCACGCTGACCGATCATGCGGAAGACCTGCCGGTGTTCGAACAGATCTTCGCCACCAACGTGACCGCGACGGTCGCAACCTTCGCCCCCTTCATCGAGACAATGCAGAAGCAGGCGCTCGCAGGTGATCGCGGTTGCCGTCTGGTCGGCATCGCCAGCGTCGCCGGTGTGCGCGGCCTGCCCGGTGCCGGTGCCTACAGTGCTTCGAAGGCGGCGGTCCGCGTCTATTGCGAATCGCTGCGCCTGGAATTGAAGAAGAGCGGCATCAAGGTCGTCACGATCGCACCGGGTTATATCGATACGCCGATGACGCAGGTGAACGACTATGCGATGCCGTTCCTGATGCCGGCGGAGAAGTTTGCCGAGAAGGCGATGCGAGCAATTGCGGACGGCGTCAGCTATCGCGTGATTCCGTGGCAGATGGGCATTGTGGGGAAGGTTTTACGCTTGTTGCCGAACGGCTTGTATGACCTGTTGTTTGCGAATGCGCCGCGCAAGAAGCGGCAGTTATGACCCGGTCTCTTGAATCCGTATAAACCGTATGCCGTCCGCTTCGCTGATCCGTTTCAAGTGCCCGTCGATCCACAGCTTGTGCAAATGCGCCAGCGCCTCGCCCATTGCAAACGTCAGTTGATGCGAATCCAGTTGCCGCTTGAACATGATGGGCACAATGTCCGCCGCTGACTGCGGCGTTGCACAGGCTTCCAGCACTTCCTGCAGCCGTGCCGCATGATGGTCGAACAGTTGCGCGATGCGCGTATGCAGACCGCGGAAAGGTTTGCCGTGCGAGGGAAGTAGCAGCATCGTCTCCGGCAAATCCCTGAACTTCCGCAGCGAATCCAGATACTGTTGCACCGGATTGGATTCCGGTTCGATCGCGAATACCGACACATTGGTCGAGATGCGCGGCAGCACCATGTCGCCGGAGATCATCACATTCAACGCGTCGCAGACCAGCGAGACGTGCTCGGGAGAATGCCCGAAGCCGGTGATCACGCGCCAGTCGTGCCTGCCGATGCGGACCAGATCATTGTCTTGCATGCGCACGTAACTGGTCGGCATGCTCGGCACCATCGTCGGGTAGTAGCTGCGGCGGCCTTCGAGTTCGGCAACCATGGCCGGATCGCGCAGCCCATGCTTCTGAAAGAAGGGAAACATTGCCGTGCCATCCGCACCGGGCAGACCGGCAGACATCATCCGCGCGAAGCCATATTCGGCGGCGCTCATCCACAATGGCGCCTGCCAGTGAGCGCAGATCCAGTCCGCCAGGCCAACGTGATCCGGATGGCAGTGCGTCGCAATCACGCGCAGTACCGGTTTTCCTCCCAGCTGCGTAGCGAAAATCTGCTCCCATGCTGCGCGCGTGGTCTCATTGCTGACGCCGCAATCGACGATAGTCCAGCCGCGTTCGATGCTGCCTTCCGTCTGCCGCTCGTCCTCCAGCAGCCACAGATTGATGTGGTTGAGCGCGAAAGGCAGCGTCATGCGCAACCATTGAATGCCCGGCGCGACTTCGAGCAGGCGCCCGTTGTCGGGCACAGCATCGCCGAAGGGATAATCGAGTTGGGCTTCCAGCGGATTCATCGTGGCCTGCGTAAGAGATAAAATGCGGGATTCGCATTTTTGCGGCAC
Organism: Oxalicibacterium sp.; assembly: GCA_036263255.1. Classification (GTDB taxonomy): domain Bacteria; phylum Pseudomonadota; class Gammaproteobacteria; order Burkholderiales; family Burkholderiaceae_D; genus Oxalicibacterium. The sequence continues at coordinate 8,701 of DATAHI010000099.1, forward strand.
ATGCAGCGGCGCGCAAAAGCATCATTCTAAACATCCGCAAGACTTGCGGCGCCGGCTTGGCCCGGCCATTGGCAATCGGCAAGACGCCTTCGATATCGAAACATGAAACAATCCGCCATTCTTCCCTGCCCGTGCGGCGGTGCAAATTATGCAGCCTGCTGCCGGCCGTATCACGACGGCGCGCTGACGCCGGATGCCGAGCGGCTGATGCGGGCGCGGTACAGCGCCTACGTGCTCGGGAAAATGCAATTCGTGTTCGATACCTGGCATGCGACGACGCGGCCTGCGCGCGACGAACTTGCGCATGATCCGCAGATCAAGTGGCTGGGGTTAGAGGTGCGCCGGCATGTGCCGGGCGAGAGCGAATCGACCGTGGAGTTCGTCGCGCGTTCAAAGAGCGGCGGGCGCGCGCAGCGTCTGCATGAAGTCAGCCGCTTTGTGCGTGAGGACGGCCGCTGGTTGTATATCGACGGCGTCTTTCCGGAAAAATAGCAGGAGCAATATTGAAACCCACGAGCCAAGACGATCTGGTCGCGCGTAGCTTGCGCAATGTGTGGCATCCGTGCACGCAGATGCAGCACCACGAAACGGTACCGCTGATTCCGGTGACCCATGGCCATGGTGCGTGGCTATACGACGCGAACGGTAAGCGCTATCTCGACGCGATCAGTTCGTGGTGGGTCAATCTGTTCGGCCATGCGAATCCGCGCATCAACGCCGCCCTGAAGGATCAGCTCGACAAGCTGGAGCACGCGATGCTGGCCGGCTTCACGCATGAGCCGGTGGTGCAGCTGTCGGAAAAATTATCGGCGCGTACCGGCGGAGTGCTCGGCCATTGTTTCTACGCGTCGGATGGCGCATCGGCGGTCGAGATCGCGCTGAAGATGAGTTTCCATGCGTGGCGCAACAGCGGGCGCAGCGACAAACAGGAATTCGTTTGCCTGAAAGGCAGTTATCACGGCGAGACGGTCGGTGCGCTCGCGGTGACCGACGTGTCGCTGTTCCGCGATGCCTATGGTCCGATGCTGCAACGCGCGCATGTGATTGCAAGTCCCGATGCGCGGCACGCGAAAGATGGCGAAACGTCGGCCGACGTCGCAGTCGCTGCAGCGCAAGCCTTCGAGCAATTGCTGCAGCAGCGCGCCGGCAAGATCGCCGCCATCATCGTCGAGCCGCTGGTGCAATGCGCGACCGGCATGGCGATGTACGATCCACTCTACCTGCAACAGATACGCGCGCTGTGCGATCGCTATGAAGTGCATCTGATCGCCGACGAGATCGCGGTCGGTTGCGGTCGCACCGGCAGCTTCTTCGCGTGTGAACAGGCGGCGATCTGGCCGGATTTCCTGTGCCTGTCCAAGGGCATCAGCGGCGGTTATCTGCCGCTGTCGCTGGTGATGACGCGCGATGGCATCTACCGCACCTTCTACGATGCCGACGTCACGCGCGGTTTCCTGCACTCGCATTCGTACACTGGAAATCCGCTGGCTTGCCGCGCTGCGTTGGCGACGCTGGCAATTTTCGAGGAGGACGATGTGATCGCAGCGAACCGTACACGCGCCGCGCGCATTGCTGAAGCGCTGCAACCGCTGGCGGTGCTTCCGCAAGTCGAGCATTTCCGCCAGCGCGGCATGATCTTCGCGTTCGATGCAGTGATCGACGATGCGCAACGCGCGGCAACATTCTCGCGCCGCTTCTTCACGGAAGCGCTGCAGCAGGAATTGTTGCTGCGCCCGATAGGCAAGACGGTCTACCTGATGCCGCCGTATATTCTCGACGACGAAGAAATCGCCGTGCTGACCTCGCGTACGCGCAGCGTGTTCGAGAGTGTGATCGCATCATGAGCAAGAACGCATTGATCGCAGACTTAGAGCAGCGCTTGCAGCAGCTCGACGCGCAAGGCTTGCGACGCACGCGTCGCATCGCCGACACACCCTGCGCGCCGCGCGTCGAGATAGCCGACCGTGAGATGCTGGCTTTCTGCAGCAACGACTACCTGGGTCTGGCATCGCATCCACGCGTGATTGAAGCGCTGCGCGAGGGCGCAACGCGCTACGGCGCCGGCAGCGGCGCATCACATCTCGTCAGCGGCCATTCGCGGGCGCACGCGGAACTGGAAGAGCGTCTTGCGCAATTCATGTCGCCGCAAATTCACGACGCGCGTGCGCTGTATTTCTGTACCGGTTACATGGCCAACCTTGCGATGCTGAGCGCATTGGGTGGCGCCGGCACTGCCTTGTTTTCCGAAAGCCTGAATCACGCTTCGCTGATCGATGGCGCGCGCTTGTCGCGTTCCGACGTACAGATCTATCCGCATGGCGATGTTACGCAACTGGCCGCGCTGCTGCAGGTAAGCACTGCAACCACCAAACTCGTCGTCACTGACAGCGTGTTCAGCATGGATGGCGATCTGGCGCCTTTGTCGGAATTGCTGAAGCTCTGCGAGCAGCATGGTGCGTGGCTCATTGTTGATGATGCACACGGTTTCGGCGTGCTTGGTCGCAATGGCCGCGGCGCGCTCGAACACTTCGATCTGTCTTCGCCAAATCTTGTCTATATGGGCACACTGGGCAAGGCGGCCGGTGTCGCCGGTGCGTTCGTCGCCGCGCATGCCAGCGTGATCGAATGGCTGGTGCAGCGCGCGCGGCCTTACATCTATACGACGGCTGCGCCGCCCGCAATCGCGCATGCCTTGCTGACCAGTCTCGACATCATCGACAGCGTTGAAGGCATGGCGCGCCGCGCGCAGCTGCAGCGCTTGATTAAGCAGCTTCATGACGCACTGCATTTGCGGCGCTGGCAATTGCTGCCTTCGGATACGGCGATCCAGCCGGTGCAGATCGGCTCCAACGAGGATGCGATGCGTGCCGCTGCCGCGCTATACGAAAAAGGCTTCTGGGTGCCGGCCATTCGTCCACCGACTGTGCCGGCCGGTACGGCGCGCCTGCGCGTTACCTTGTCGGCCGCACATACGGACGATGACGTCGCGCGGCTGATTCGCGCTATTCAATCATTGGAAGCACAAGCATGACTGCAAGTTTTAGCTGTTTCGTCACTGGAACCGATACCGAAATTGGCAAGACGCTGATCGCGAGCGCACTGACGCATGGGCTGGCGCAGACCGGTGTGCAAGTCGCAGCAATGAAACCGGTAGCCGCCGGCGCGACGGTCGTGATGTCCTCTTCGGGCGAGGTCTGGCACAATGACGACGCCGATCAGCTGGCGCAGGCGGCGAATGTCGTTTTGCCAATGGAATTGGCGGTGCCTTACCTGTTGCGCGAGCCTGCGGCGCCGCACATCGTGGCGAAGCGGGAAAATGTGCGGATCGATCTTGCACACATCCTCGCCTGCTATAAGCAGGTGGCTGCGCAGGCCGATGCGGTGGTGGTCGAGGGCGTCGGCGGGTTTTGCGTGCCGCTCAATGATGAGCTCGATACCGCGGATTTGGCCCGGCAGCTCGGTTTGCCCGTCATAATGACGGTCGGTTTGCGGCTCGGCTGCATCAGCCATGCGCTGCTGACGGCAGAGGCGATCGCCGCACGGGGTCTGAAGCTCGTCGGCTGGGTTGCCAATACGGTGGACGAGACCATGCGCTATGCGGAAGACAATGTCGAGGCGCTGGCGCAACGCCTGCCGGCGCCGCTGCTTGGATGCGTGCCGCGTCTTGCCGCGCCGCTGCCTGCTGCCGCAGCAGGCTATCTGGATTTCTCATGCTTGCCGGGATGGCCGGGCAAGCGTGTTGCTTGAATTTTTGAGGAGTATGTATGTCGTCGCAACCAGTCACCTTCCACGCGCCCGCGCAGCCGGTCGCGCCCATCGTTCCGACCAAATGGCCGGTCGAAGAAGTGCTCGCGCTGTTCAATCTGCCGTTCAACGATTTGCTGTTCCGCGCGCAAACCGTGCATCGCGAAAATTTCGATCCGAATGAAGTCGAGCTGGCGACGCTGTTGTCGATCAAGACCGGCGGTTGCCCGGAAGATTGCGGCTACTGCCCGCAGGCCGCGCGCTATGACACCGGCGTGACCGCGCAGAAGATCCTGCCGCTGGAAGAAGTGTTGACCGCTGCGCGCGAGGCAAAGGCGCATGGCGCCACGCGATTCTGCATGGGTGCCGCATGGCGCGAGCCGAAGGACCGCGATCTGGAAAAGGTCGAAGAGATGGTGCGCGAAGTGAAGGCGCTCGGTCTCGAAACCTGCGCGACGCTCGGCATGCTGGGCGAAGGCCAGGCCGAAAAGCTGAAGGATGCCGGCCTCGACTACTACAACCACAATCTCGACACCGCACCGGAGTTTTACTCGAACATCATTTCGACCCGCGACTACCAGAATCGTCTCGATACGCTGGAACGCGTGCGCAATGTCGGCATCAAGGTCTGCTGTGGCGGCATCGTTGGCATGGGCGAATCGCGTCTGCAGCGCGCCGGCCTGATCGCGCAGTTGTGCAACATGGACCCGTATCCTGAATCCGTTCCGGTCAACAATCTGGTGCAAGTCGAAGGCACGCCCTTGCACGGCACCGAGCCGATCGATCCGCTGGAATTTGTGCGTACCGTTGCGGTGGCGCGCATCACGATGCCGAAGGCGCGCGTGCGTCTTTCCGCCGGTCGTCGTGAAATGGGTGAGGCGATCCAGGCACTATGTTTCGTCGCCGGCGCCAATTCGATTTTCTACGGCGACAAGCTGCTGACGACCGGCAATCCGGAAGCCGATGCGGACCAGGTGCTGCTGAACAAGCTGGGCATGCATACACGCAACAACGCGATCGATGCGCGCTGCGAAGTGACGCATTCCTGATTCGTTCATCGATGATGCCGTCCGCGTCGCTGCCAAAGTCGGTCAAGATCGTCGAAGTCGGCCCGCGCGACGGTTTGCAGAACGAGCCGCATACCATCCCGCCTGAAGTAAAGATCGAGCTGGTGGATCGGCTGTCGCAGGCCGGTTTCGTCAACATCGAAGCCGCGTCCTTTGTGTCGCCGAGATGGGTGCCGCAGATGGCGACCTCGTCCGAGGTGATGGCCGGCATTCATCGCCGCGCCGGCACGGTCTATTCGGCGCTGGTT
>DATAHI010000100.1:0-6826 GCA_036263255.1 Oxalicibacterium sp.
CCGTCAAGCAAACATGCAGTGGAACACGATTCATTTGCGCAAGGATGGCAGCTGCTATCCGATCGAGTTCCGGCTGTTTTATCTACCGGCATCCGACGGCCCGGTCGTCATCGCCATCGGTAATGACGTCAGCTCCCGCGACGAATCGGACAAGGCATTGCGTGCGCGCGATTCGCGCCTGAACGCGATGGTTTCGAATACCCCTGGACTGGTGTATCAATTCCAGTTGCACCAGGACGGCGGCTACTCCTTTCCCTATTTGAGCGATGGCTGCGAAGCCCTGCTTGGCTTGCCGGCTGCCGAATTGCAGGAACGCCCTGATCTTTTCCAGCAATTGATTCTGCCGGAAGACCGCCCTTCCTATTTGAGCTCGATGCAGGCGTCGACACAGACGATGACGAACTGGAACTGGGAAGGCCGCATCTGGATCGAGAAGTGGAACGACGTCAAATGGATCAATCTGCGCGCGACACCACGTGCGCTGCCTGAAGGCAGCGTGCAATGGGAAGGCATCATGACAAACATCACGGCCAGCAAGCTGGAGCAGGAAGAAATCATCCGCTCGCGCGCGCAGCTGGCTGAACTCTCGGCCCACATCGAAACAGTCAAGGAAAAGGAGCGCACCCACATCGCGCGTGAGATCCATGACGACCTGGGCGGCAACCTCACTGCGATCAAGATGGCGCTGGCGCTGCTGACCCGGCGCATGCCGCAGGACGATCCCTCGCTGAAGGAAAAGGCCGATTACGTCGAATTGCTGGTCGACCGTACTATCGAGACCGTGCACCGCATCGCTGGCGACCTGCGGCCGGGCATTCTCGATTTCGGCCTGGTGGCAGCGATCGACTGGCAGGCCAAGGAATTCGAGAAGCAGCTCGGCATCCCCTGCCACGTGTCGTCAAACAAGCCCGAGATCGAACTCGATCTCGACCATGCGACCGCGCTGTTCCGCATCTTTCAGGAAGCGCTGACCAACATCGCCAAGCATGCCAAGGCGAGCCAGGTCGAGGTCAAGCTGACACGCGCTTCGCGTTACGTCCGGCTGGAAGTGATGGACAACGGTATCGGTATCAACGCTGACGACCGCGCAAAGCCCAAGTCCTTCGGCATACGCGGCATGGTGGAACGCTCGATTGCGATGGGCGGCAGCCTGTCGGTCACGGCCGCGCCTAAGGGGGGCACCGTTGTGGCAATCAAGGTACCGCTCTGATGAAGTCCTGAGCAGTTAGGAGCATAATTCCGGTTTACATACGGCACATATGGGCTGTGGCCCCGGCATCAAACGGATTTCGGACAGAAAAATGACAACGAAGAAAGTAATCAAGGTCCTGATCGCGGATGATCACGCGATCGTGCGGGAAGGGCTGAAACAGATCCTTGCAGACACGAAGGACATCGTTGTGGCCGGCCATGCCGAAAACGGCAGCGAAGCCGTCAAGCTGGTGCGCGAAGGGAAATGCGACGTGCTGCTGCTCGATATCTCCATGCCGGACCGCAGCGGCATCGAAGTGCTGAAGCAGGTCCGCAAGGAAGCACCGAAAACAGCCGTGCTGATGCTCTCCATGCATCGGGAAGACCAATATGCGATTCGCTCTCTGAAGGCCGGTGCTGCGGGCTATCTGAACAAGCAAAGTGCTCCTGCCGAACTGGTCAATGCTATCCGCCAGGTCGCCGGTGGCCGCAAGTACATCAGTGCGGCCCTGGCGCAGGAACTGGCTAACCAGATCAGCGACGACCACGAAACGCCGCTGCACGAAACGCTGTCCGACCGCGAATACCAAACGCTGACCATGATCGCCTCCGGTAAAACCGTCAGCGACATTGCGGAAGAACTGGCATTGTCGGTCAAGACCATCAGCATGTATCGCTCCCGGCTGCTGCAAAAAATGAAGCTGCGGCACAACGCCGAACTGACGCACTACGCCATCAAGAATCGACTGGTCGGCGAATAAGCCCCGCCCGCCGCAGGTCTTGCCGAGTTCTTAAGTTTTTTGAAAGGCCAAACAGGCGATCATTTGCCTTGCTAATTCTCCAATCGGCCTTGGCGGGAAAGTAATACGATCAAGTCAGTATCCGGCATTCCATCCAGCCCCTCATGTCAGAAAAATCAGAAAAACCGGCCAATCCTGCAGAAATCGCTCGGGAGGCTTTTCGTCAGCTCGCGGTTCGGCGCATTGCACCAACGCCTGACGCCTATCGCGATATTTATGACGAGATCGCCGGTTACGCCGCTGAACCGGCTCCGGAGAAAGTGCTGGCTGAGTTTGCAGATACCCTGCTGAAAAGCTCGGACGGCGTGGAAAGCATCGGCAAGAGTCTGCAGAATGCAGCCAACACGCGCTACTGGCGCGACTATGCGCGGGGCCTGACGCAACTGGTCGATCATTATCAGGCGCAGCTGGCACGACGCGTGCCGCCAGCGCCAGCGCCGGCATCCTCGTCGATTGCGCTAGCACCCGTCGAAGACAGCCAGGCCCGCATGCTGCGTGATCTGCTGACCCGCACGCTGACGCTGGCCGTCGCTTCCTTGCTGCATAACGTGCCGGAGCTGGCCGAGGAAGCCGAGGCGATGGCGCGTGCCATCAAGGATGCGCAGGACGAACAGGCGCTGAACGACATTTCAGCCCGTCTCAAACAACTGTGCTTCAAGATCGAGCTGAAGAGCGGCGATCTGGCGGAACAGCATGAATTGCTGCTGCGCCTGTTCAGGCTCTTACTCGAAAACGTTTCCAACCTGCTCGATGAAGACGCATGGATACGCGGCCAGGTCGAAGCAGTCCGCAATTTGCTGGAAGGGCCGATCAACGATATTGCGCTGCGCGAAGTGATGCGCAGTCTGAAGGAAGTGATCTACAAGCAGGGTGCCCTGAAGAGCAGCTTGGTCGAAGCCAAAGTTACAGTCAAGAACATGATGATGACCTTCATTGAAAATCTCGGTGAGATCGCGGCGACGACCGACAACTATCAAAAGAAAATCGATCTCTATTCCAAGCAAATCGCCGAAGCCAAGGATGCCGGCAAACTGAACAGGATTCTGGAGGAAGTCATCAAGGAAACGCGCATCGCGCAAAGCGAAGCGCTGCGCTCCCGCGACGCCATTCTCGCCGCTCGCAAGAATGTCGAAGAGGCCGAGGCACGCATCCATAACCTGGAAGCGAAGCTGGAACAGATGAGCGAACTGGTGCGGGAAGATCAACTGACCGGCAGCCTGAACCGCCGCGGCCTGGAGGACGTGCTAGAACGCGAAATGGCACGCGCCGACCGCCGCCATTCGCCCTTGTGTATCGCCATGCTCGATTTGGACGATTTCAAGAAAATCAACGATCAATACGGGCACACCGCCGGCGACGAAGCGCTGATCCATCTGGTACGCGTGATCAAGGACACGCTGCGCACCATGGACGTCATCGCGCGTTTCGGCGGTGAGGAGTTTCTGATCGTGCTGCCCGATACCGGCAAGGACGAGGCCGTACAGACCATCACCCGCGTGCAACGCGAGCTGACCAAGCAGATTTTCATGCACAACCATACTCGCCTGTTGATGACCTTCAGCGCTGGCGTGGCGCTGCGTGCCGAAGGCGAAGACCAGACAACGCTGATAAAGCGTGCTGATACCGCGCTTTATCAGGCCAAGAAGACCGGCAAGAACCGCGTCGTCGCCGCCTGACCCTTCCCTCCCCCATCGTATATCGGAGCCCTGCGCTCCGATTTTTTGCGTCGCCGGGCTGAGATCTTGAGCCGCGATGCTTTCCAATTTGCTCACACGCCGCCGACCCAATCGACAGTTTTGCGGAAAAGTTGAGGGCTAAATCGATTTTTATTTCTTTTTAAATTACATCCCAAAACCATAAAGATTTTCCACGGAGCAACCGACAAAGGAGCTATCTGGCCGGGATCGGCGGGGCCCGAAAAAAATTTAGTTTCCCCACAGGACTAAACTTTTTTCGGGAACGTCCGATAAAAGCTTCAACGGCGTCGGAAACGCCTCAACAACGACGTCAGAAGTGCTTCAGTCAGAGTTCCTTCGGACACAACAGGAGAATCAAAATGGCAATGGTCATTAATACCAATACCTCGTCGCTGAATGCACAACGCAATCTGACGATGTCTCAATCTTCGCTGGCAACCTCGATCCAGCGTCTGTCTTCCGGCCTGCGCATCAACAGCGCCAAGGACGACGCCGCAGGTCTAGCAATTTCCGACCGCATGACCAGCCAGATCAACGGCCTGGATCAAGCTGCACGTAACGCAAACGACGGCATCTCGCTGGCGCAAACCGCTGAAGGCGGCCTGTCCACCATGACGGATTTGCTGCAACGTATGCGTACCCTGGCAGTGCAATCGGCCAACGGCACGAACTCCGCTTCGGACCGCGCTTCGCTGCAGGAAGAAGTCGGCCAGCTGCAACAGGAAGTGAACCGCGTCGCTAACACCACTCAGTTCAACGGCCAGAACATTCTGGACGGCTCGCTGACCAATGCGCAATTCCAGGTCGGCGCCAACGCCAACCAAACGATCAATTTCTCGATCAACAGCGCGCAAGCTTCTGCCATCGGTAACAACGCCCTGGCGAAGAACACCGGCGGCACGATGATCAATGCTGTCGCGGGTACCGCAACCGGCACGATCCCGGCCAACAACGTTGCTGCCAACACCCTGACGGTGCAAGGCAACGGTGCAACCAGCGGCGCCCTGAGCATCTCGGCCGGCGCATCGGCCAAGTCGATCGCGGATAAGGTGAACGCAGCTTCGGGGGCAACCGGTGTGACCGCATCGGCCACCACGACCGCAACCTTGGACCTGTCAGCTCTCGGCGCATACGGTACCGTATCGCTGAAACTGCAAGGTGCTCCGACTGCGGCTGGCGCAGCAAACCCAATCTCGATCAGCGCAACCGTCAGCTCCTCGAGCGACCTGGGCTCCATCACCAAGGCGATCAACGACCAGGCAGGTTCGACCGGCATCACCGCGATTGCCGACAACAGCACTGGCAAGATCACGCTGACCCAGGCGCAAGGCTACGACATCGGCCTGGTCAACCTGGGCACAACGACCGGCATCAAGCTGACCGGCGCAGCTGCTGCTGACGGCGGTACCGGTACCGCCGTGACCTTGACGGCTGCAACCAACGCAGGCGACGCAGCAACCGTCGGTGGCACGCTGGTGTTCAATGCACCGTCGTCCTTCACGGTCACCACGACTGCAGCAGGCATCACCTCTGCCGGCGCTGGTTCCCTGAGCAGCCAGTTGTCCTCCGTCGCTTCGATCGATATCACGACGCTGACCAACGGCATCCCGACCGGTGCAAACGACGCACTGCAGATCATCGACTCCGCACTGTCGAACATCAGCTCGTCGCGCGCTTCGCTGGGTGCACTGCAAAACCGCTTCACGCAAGTCGTCTCTTCGCTGAGCACCACTAGCGAAAACCTGAGCGCAGCCCGCAGCCGCGTCCTGGATACCGACTTTGCGGCAGAAACGGCAAACATGACCCGTGCGCAGATTCTGCAACAAGCAGGTACGGCAATGTTGGCGCAAGCGAACCAGCTGCCTAACAATGTCCTGACCTTGCTGCGCAGCTAATCCAGCGGCTAGTCTGCAATGGAACAGATCCCCGGCTACAGTTTCGGTAGCCGGGGATTTGTCGTAATGGGGAGTTAGATGATGGACATCGGACAAGTCAATAGCGTCAAATCCGGCCCTTGGCTCGAACAAGGCACTCCGGCACCGGCCAGCCCAGCGGCGACCACCGTGAAAGCTGCCCCAGTCATGGGCACCAATGCAGTGCAACAGCCCTCACAGGCGCAACTCGCCGAGGCCATGCGCAATATCAACAAGGCGCTAGAATCAATGTCGTCGGGATTGGAATTTACTGTCGATGCCGACACCAAGGCCACCGTGGTCAAGGTGATCGACAAGCAGACGAAAGAAGTCATCCGCCAGATTCCCAACGAAGAAACGCTGGAAATTTCGAAGGCGCTGGACAAGCTCCAGGGCTTGCTGATCAAACAAAAGGCATGATCGGGCTGAATTAAGAGGGAAATCCACCTCTTACTGACGGCTTGCTACTCTCGTCATCCTTTTATAGTGTGGTCTTTCCTAGCAGGAGAAATACGTGGCTACCTCATCCGTTGGTTCCATCTCGTCACCTGGTATCGGTTCGGGCCTTCCCGTCGATGACCTTGTGTCGAAACTCATGGCCGCCGAAAGCCAGCCTCTCACCACCTTGGCAACGAAGGAAGCCAGCTATCAGGCGAAATTGACCGGTTACGGCTCGCTGACCAGCGCACTGAATTCCTTCCAGAGCAGCATGGCAACGCTCGGCCAAGCCTCCACTTATCAGGCGTTGAAGACGACCATCAGTGATGACGACGTGTTGAGCGCCACCGCAAACACCAAGGCCGTCTCCGGTAACTACCAGATTAACGTCACGCAGCTTGCACAAGCGCAGACGGTGACGACCGCGGGCCAGACAAGCCGTACCGCAGCAATCGGCAGCGGCGCAACGACCACGATTTCGTTCCAGTTCGGCCAGATCACCGGTGGCTCGCTGAGCAATGGCGTCTATACCGGCGCAACTTTTACGCAGGATGCCGATCAAGCCACCGGTACGGTGACGATCGACAGTTCCAACAACTCGCTGCAAGGCATACGCGACGCGATCAACGCCGCCGATATCGGTGTGACTGCCACACTGATTTCCGACGGTAGCGGCACGCCGGATCACCTCGTGCTGACTTCGAACGAAACCGGCGAAAAATCGAGCATGAAGATCACGGTCGCCGGTGACAGCGCCCTGCAAAATCTGCTGGCGTACGATCCGACC
>DATAHI010000101.1:0-15496 GCA_036263255.1 Oxalicibacterium sp.
GGCCGTTCGCGGTCGTCACACATACAAGAGGAGATGGATATGTCCGGATTTTTTGCAAAGGAACGAAGCGTCGCCGGCCCCGGCTTCAACCGGTGGATGGTACCGCCTGCTGCACTGGCGGTACATCTGTGCATCGGCCAGGCGTACGCGTTCAGCGTATTCAACGGCCCATTGAGCAAGGTGATCGGCATCAGCGAGTCGGCACCTGACGACTGGAAGCTCACCACGCTCGGCTGGATCTTCAGTCTCGCGATTTTCTTCCTCGGTCTGGCCGCGGCGTTTGGCGGCAAGTGGCTGGAAAAAGTCGGGCCGCGCATGACGATGTTCGTCGCCGCCTGCTGCTTCGGCGGTGGCTTCCTGATCTCGGCGCTCGGCGTGTCGCTGCATCAGATCTGGCTGCTGTATCTGGGCTACGGCATCATCGGCGGTGTCGGACTGGGTCTGGGCTACGTATCGCCGGTGTCGACGCTGATCAAATGGTTTCCCGACCGTCGCGGCATGGCGACCGGTTTGGCGATCATGGGTTTTGGCGGGGGCGCGCTGATCGGTGCCCCGCTGTCCGTGTTCCTGATGAATCACTTCAAGAGCGCAACATCGGTCGGCGTAATCGAGACCTTCGTCGTGATGGGTGTGCTGTACTTCATCTCGATGACCATCGGTGCTTTCACCATTCGCATCCCGGCCGACGGCTGGGCGCCGAAAGGCTGGACCGCACCGGCCCACGACAACAAGATGATCACGAAGAATCACGTGCACATCGATGAAGCGCTGAAGACGCCGCAGTTCTATCTATTGTGGCTGGTTCTCTGCCTGAACGTGACGGCCGGCATCGGCGTGCTTGGTCAGGCATCGGTGATGATCCAGGAAACCTTCAAGGGCTCCGTCACGCCGGCTGCCGCAGCAGGCTTCGTCGGCCTGATGAGCCTGTTCAACATGGGTGGTCGCTTCTTCTGGTCGTCCGCATCGGATTATCTCGGACGCAAGAACACCTACTTCGTGTTCTTCATTCTCGGCGTAATCCTGTACTCGCTGGTGCCGCATACCGGCGAAACGAACAGCGTGGCACTGTTTGTGCTGTGCTACTGCATCATCATCAGCATGTACGGCGGCGGCTTCTCGACGATTCCGTCGTATCTGGCAGACATGTTCGGCACCAAGTTCGTCGGCGGCATCCACGGCCGCCTGCTGACGGCGTGGTCGGCGGCGGGCATCTTCGGTCCGGTGCTGGTCAATTACATCCGCGAGTACGAAATCGACCATGGTGTGCCGAAGGCGCATTCGTACGAAGTGACGATGTACATCATGGCCTGCCTGCTGGTCCTCGGCTTCATCTGCAACCTGCTGGTGCGTCCGGTTGATCCCAAGCATCACATGACGGAAAAGCAGCTGCACGAGGACGATATCCGGCTGCGCGGCATGCCGTGCATGGCCGATGCCCATTAAAAATTTCGGGAGAAACGCATGAACCACTATTCGACATCCGACGCAGCCAAACCGACCAACCCGGTGCTGCTGATCCTGTTCTGGCTGTATGTGGGCATCCCGCTGGCCTGGGGTATATGGTCGACCCTGCAAAAGGCGATGGCCTTGTTCCAATAAGGAAAACGGTTTGAGGAGACTTGGCGGGAAGCGATGCTTCCCGCTTTTTTCTTCTGCGTCTATCACATCAAAATTCCGGTAGCATGAGTACAAGCAAACACGTTCCATTCAAAGTGCCATGAATCTTGCGCCTTCACCGAACCCAGAAACGGGCGAGTCGTTTGCCGAAGCATTCGGCGGCTGGCAGGAACGCGCGATCCTGGTGGTCGACGATGAGCCAGGCATGCGCAGCTTTCTCCAGCGTACGCTGACCAGCCGCTGCAGTCGCGTCGAAACCGCGGAATCGGTGGAAGAAGCAAGCGTGCTGCTTGGTCAGCGTCATTTCGACCTGATCATTCTCGACAATTCCCTTCCAGGCAAATCCGGCGTGGACTGGCTGCAGGAATTGCGCGAAGCAGGCTTTCACAACGACGTCGTGCTGATTACCGCATTCGCCGATCTCGATACCGCGATTCGTGCATTGCGTGCCGGCGCCGCTGACTTTCTGCTCAAACCCTTTCGCGTCAACCAGATCCTGAACGCGATCGGCCGCTGCTTTGATCGCGCGCACCTGCGGCGCGAAAACTTCGTGCTGCGGCGTGAACTCGACTTCCACGATCTCGCCGGCATCGACGGACTTGTCGGCCATTCGGCAGCGCTGCAGCCGATCCATGAAGCGATCAAGCGGCTGGCCAACGTGACGAGCACAGTGCTGATCACCGGCGAATCGGGCACCGGCAAGGAAATCGCCGCGCGCGCAATGCACTTTCTCAGCAACCGCTCGAAGAACCATTTCGTGCCAGTCAACTGCGGCGCCGTCGCGCCCGAGATTATCGAAAGCGAATTGTTCGGCCACGTGAAGGGCGCGTTCAGCGGCGCGGCATCCTCGCGCGAAGGCTTATTTTTCTATGCGCAAGGCGGCACGCTGTTCCTCGACGAGATCGGCGAACTGCCGATGCCGATGCAGGTGAAGCTGCTACGCGTACTTGAGGAAAAGAAGATTCGTCCGGTCGGTGCAGAGCGCGAGATTCCGGTCGACGTACGCGTGATCGCCGCTACCAATCGCAATGTGGAGGAAGCGGTCGCCGAAGGCAGATTCCGGCAGGATTTGTATTACCGGCTCAACGTGGTGCAACTGCGGATGCCAGCACTGCGCGACCGGCGCGACGACATCCCGGCCCTCGTCGAACATTTCGTACGCCAGCTGTCGCAACAACTGGGGCTGCCGCCGCAGAAGCCGGACGCCAGGCTGCTCGAAAAACTGGCAGCTTACTCGTGGCCGGGGAACGTGCGTGAGCTGCGCAACCTGGTCGAGCGCTGGTTGATCCTCGGTCACATTCCCGATGCCGACTTTGCGCTGAAACCGGCCACCGCCATCGGCACCGGCGACGACGAAGTGACGCTCGATGCCATCGAGAAGCAGCACATCCTGAAAGTGCTGGCCGAAGCAGGCGGCAACAAGACCGAAGCCAGCCGCCGTCTGGGCGTTTCGCGCAAGACACTGGAACGCAAGTGCGCCGAGTGGGGCGTCTAGCAATTGGCCCTGCGTCACATCCTGCGATGGTGGCCGACTGAACGCTTCCTGCGCAATGTGTCCGTGCGCAAGAAGCTGCTGCTGGTGGCACTGGTGCCATTCCTCACCGTCCTGCCCATTCTGTTCTTTCTGATCTTCTATTGGGGCATCGGCTACTACGATCGCCTGCTGACGTTCAAGGTCAGCAGCGATCTCGCTGTGGCACATGAATACTTCATCCATGTGCGCGAACGTGTGGGCCTCGACATCGCCAATCTCGGCAATTCCTATCCGTTGGTCGTCAGCGCGCACGGCGACGACAACACGGCGCTGCAGCGCCTGCTAGCGGAACGCAAGCAAGCCCTCGGCCTGGACTTCCTGAACTTCCTCGCGCCCGACGGGCGCGTTCAAGCCTCTTCCTCGCCCCTCGACACGCAGCAGAAGCCGAACGAGGCGATCTGGCCTGTCGTGCTGGGGGCGATGCGCGGTCAGAACGGCACCGCAATCGACCTGTATTCGGAAGCGCAACTGCACAGCATCGGCGATGAAGCGGTACAGAAAGCGCATCAGGAACTGGTCGATACGCCGAATGCCGCACCAGCCACGCGCAAGGCGGAAACGGACGGCATGGTGATCCATTCGGCTGCGCCCGTGTTCGACAGCGACGGCCGTCTGCTCGGCGTACTGGAAGGCGGCGTGCTGCTGAACAAAAACCTGTCTTTCGTCGATACGATGAACAACCTGGTGTACGCGGAAGGTTCGCTGCCCGAAGGCAGCGCCGGCACTGCAACGCTGTTCATCGACGACGTACGCATCGCCACCAACGTGCGTCTGTTCGGCGAACGCCGCGCGCTCGGTACGCGCGCCTCGGCCGTGGTGCGCGACCACGTGCTGGGCCGCGGCAAGACGTGGCTGGATCGCGCCTTCGTCGTCAATGACTGGTACATCTCCGCTTACGAGCCGATCGTCGACAGCTTCGGCAAGCGCATCGGCATGCTGTACGTCGGTTATCTGGAAACGCCGTTTCGACAGGCGAAGGAAACTGCCATCGCACTGCTCGCCGCGCTGTTCGCGCTGATCGGTGCCGGCGGCGTATATTTTTCGCTGCGCGTCGCGCGCGACATCTACGTGCCGCTGGCCGGCATGAACCGCACGATGACCGCAGTCGAACAAGGCGACATGCATGCGCGCACGCACATGCAGACGCGCGACGAATTAGGCAACCTGTCGCGCCATCTGGATGAATTGCTGGACACCGTGCAAGCACAGAACATGGAATTGAAAGCCTGGGGCGACGAACTTGATCGCAAGGTAGTCGAGCGAACCAAAGAACTGGAGAAAGCCAACAAGCTGCTGGTGCGGGCGCAACGCCAGCTCGTGATGGCGGAGAAACTCGCCGCAATCGGTGAAATCACCGCTGGCGTCGCCCACGAAATTAACAATCCGGTCGCGGTTCTGCAAGGCAACCTCGACGTGCTGCGCGACATTCTCGGCGAAACCGCCGGCCCGGTGCAGGGCGAGTTGCAACTGATGGACAGGCAAATCCAGCGCATCAACACCATCGTGACGAAGTTGCTGCAGTTTGCCAGTCCGGGCGAATTCGCCGGCTATGTGGAATCGGTATCGGTCGATGAAGTGATCGCCGATTCGCTGGTACTGGTGCGCCACCTGCTGAGCCAAGGCCACATCGAGGTCGTGCATCACAAACACGCGAAGACCCTTATCCCGATCAATCGCGGCGAACTGCAGCAGGTGTTGATCAATTTGTTCACGAACGCAATCCATGCGATGAAAGATGGCGGCAAGCTGACGATCGCCAGCAGCGACTGGCGCGACGAGAGCGGTGCGGCTGGCAGCGGCGCGCACGGTGTGATCATCAGCGTTGCCGACACCGGCGTCGGGATCGCGAAGAAGGATTTGCCGCGCGTGTTCGACGCCTTCTTCACCACCAAGCGCCAAGGCGGCACCGGGCTTGGCCTGTCGATTAGCTACACGCTGGTTGCTCGCTATGGCGGCACCATTACGGTCAAGAGCGAGGAAGGCACCGGCACGGAATTCGCGGTGCGCCTGTTGGCGTAACGGCGAATACAAGCCCGCTTCGGCAGGCGCGTAAAATAGTCGCTCGCCCTCTTGCTGCTTGCTCCATGACGATCCTGCTCTCCACCCTCAATGCCCGCTACACGCATGCCTCGCTCGGCCTGCGTTACCTGCTGGCCAACATGGGCGAGCTGCAGCCGCAAACGGTACTGCAGGAACTGGTGATCGGCGGCCGCACGGTCGATGCGGTCGAACGGTTGCTCGCGCACAAGCCTCGCATCATCGGTTTCGGCGTCTACATCTGGAACGTGGAAGAAACGACCAAACTGGTCGCGATGCTGAAGCGCGTGGCGCCTGAGATCGTGATTGTTCTCGGCGGGCCCGAGGTGTCCTACGAGACGGGCGAGCAGCCTATCGTACAACTAGCCGACTACACCGTCACCGGCTGGGGCGACGTGACCTTCCCTCAGCTATGCAAGCAGATCCTGCATGGTCCGAAACCCTTGATGAAGATTCACGCCGGCGTACAGCCGCCGCTGGACGACATCAAATTGCCCTACGAGCTGTACACCGACGAAGATATCGCACACCGCACGCTGTATGTAGAAGCCTCACGCGGCTGCCCGTTCAAGTGCGAATTCTGCCTGTCCGCGCTCGACAAGACCGCCTGGCCTTTCGATCTCGATCGTTTTCTCGGCGAATTGGAAGCACTGCATGCGCGCGGCGCACGGCTGTTCAAGTTCGTCGACCGCACTTTCAATCTGAACATCAAATCCAGCCTGAAGATCATGCAGTTCTTCCTCGACAAGCTGGCTGCGTACCCGGATGATCCGGTCTACGCGCACTTTGAGGTCGTGCCCGATCACTTGCCCGATGCCTTGAAGGACAGCATACGCAAGTTCCCGCCCGGCACGCTCCAATTCGAAATCGGCATACAAAGTTTCAATCCGGAAGTGCAGACGCTGGTCAGCCGCCGCCAGAACAACGATAAGGCGGCCGACAACATTCGCTGGTTGTGCGAACACTCGCACGCACATCTGCATGTGGATTTGATCGCGGGCCTGCCGGGCGAGGATGTCGACAGTTTCGCGCGCGGCTTCGACCAATTGATTGCGCTGGCACCGCACGAAATCCAGTTCGGCATTCTCAAGCGCCTGCGCGGCACGCCCATCATCCGGCACACGGAGCCTTACAGGCTGGTGTTCGATCCCGCGCCGCCATATGCGATTCTTGCCACCGACCGCATCGATTTCACGACGATGCAACGCCTGAATCGCTTCGCGCGCTACTGGGACATGATTGCGAATTCCGGTCGCTTCGCCAACACGCTGCCCTTCATCCTGCATCGCGCGCACGGCGATTCTGCCTTCGCCAATTTCATGGCATTGTCCGATTGGCTCTTCGAGAAGACCGACGCGACGCACCGCATCGCACTCGACCGTCTTGCCACACTGGTGACGCAATGGCTGGTCGAACAAGGCATGTCGATGGAAGAAGCAGGTGCGCTGGTACGCAGCGATTACGCGGGGCAAATCAAGGGCAATGCGCGTCCCGCACCGGTGGACGCATCGCTGCCGCAACGGCAGGCGCGGCATCTGGCTGCGACCGGCACAGTGAATTGAACGAAGAACTCAGACCGCCGGATCGTTAGTGCGGTTACGCCATACGTCGATCAGCTGCACGGCGCCGGCATCGAGCGTGTCGGCCGGCAGTGCGCCGGCATGATGGAAGATCATCAGCGCATACCATTTCGCCAGCGCATCGACTTCCGGCGACAGCGCGCGCTCTTCGCCGCTGGACGGACGCACGGCACGCCAGTAATTGATCGCCTGTTCCAGTTCGCTCAGTGTGATGTCCATGTCTGCATTGTACCGGCGCCGAGGACATACAATGCAAGACAGCGCGGCACATCGCCGCATTCGTTTCCGGAGCCCGCTCGATGCGCCGCAGTCGCTTTCACAAATACATTCCCAGTTCCGAAACGCTACGCAGCAACCGTTTCCTGAAACCATTTAGCCGCTATCTCGATCGCCATTTCCTCTGGCAATTCAATCGCCGCGGCGTGGCAGGCGGATTTGCGGTCGGATTGTTCGTCGGCATTCTGATTCCGTTCGCGCAAATCCTCTTCGGCGCCCTCGGCGCCATGATGCTGCGCGTCAACCTTCCTGTCGCCGCGTTCGCGACCTTTGCCACTAATCCGCTGACGGTGCCGCCGCTGTACTACGCCGCCTATCGTCTCGGCAATGCATTGACGAACAACGGCGATGCGGCGCCAACGATGCGGATGGCCAACAAGGTCGCGCGGGAGCAAGGCCATATCAGCGGCTGGTTCGCAAACATGGTCGAATGGCTGCACGAGGTTGGCCCACAGCTGATGATCGGGCTAGCCGTAATCGCGACCGTTTCGGCCCTGCTCGCATACCTGCTGGTTCATCTAGCGTGGTATCTGCAGGCGCGTTACCGTTGGCACAGGCGGCGCGCACGCCGCCTTTAACCCGCAGGCACGTCCTATTTCTGCAGCTTGCCTGTCATCGGCCGGTCGCTGGAACGCGTCGGATCGCGATCGGTAGGATCGTTCGGGTTACTGCGTGTCCGATTGGCTTGCGCGTTGTTCGAAAAGTCGTCCGAAAATTCGGAAGAGACCATATCCGGCCGGTTCTCATTACGCTTGGTATCGGCGGAAAGGTCCTTGCCTTCCTTTTCCGCTTCGGCCAGTTGCGGTTTGTGATTGATATCGGAATCTTCGGCGTCCGTGGTCGGAACGCCCAGTTTATTGACTGACATGGCGAACTCCTCCTTCGAAAACCTTAGTGTACGAAGTCTCCATAGCCTGCGACATCGGAAAGGCCGCTGATCTCTTGTCGGAAAACGTAAGCACCGACATTCCCGGCCGCAACGCGATTTTTCTGAAAGCTGTACCATGCAGAGCCGTACTGCCTGCATCGTTCAATGAGCTCGCGCACCGCTTCCGCTTCGTCCTCCCCTTCGCTCCGCACCGCCGGCCTAGTCGTTCTGCTCGCAGGACAATTGCTGCCGCAGATCGATTTTTCGATCGTCAACGTCGCGCTCGACGCGATCGCACAAACCTTTCACGCCAGCGCGACCGAGCTCGAACTGATCGTCGCGGTCTATGGCGTGGCCTTTGCCGTTTTCCTGGCGATGGGCGGGCGTCTCGGCGACAACTTCGGCCGGCGCAAACTTTTCCTGTGGGGCGTGCAGGTATTTGGTCTCGCATCGCTGCTGTGCGGCTTCGCCGGCTCAATCTGGATGCTGCTGGCGGCGCGCGTGCTGCAAGGTGTGGGCGCGGCGTTGATCGTGCCGCAGATTCTCGCCACCATCCATGTCGGCTTGCAGGGCCATGCGCATTCACGTGCAATCGGTTACTACGGGGCGATCGGCGGACTCGCTTTTATCGTCGGCCAGGTATTCGGCGGTTTTCTCGTATCCGCCGACATCGCCGGCCTCGGCTGGCGCAGCGTCTTTCTAATCAATCTGCCGATCTGCATCGGCCTTTTGTTTGCGACGCCGCGCTGGATTCCGGAAACCAAAGGCCGCAGCAAGACGGACATCGACTGGTCCGGCACCATGGTGCTCGCCGTACTGATTCTGTGTCTGCTGCTGCCCCTTGCGCTCGGTCCGGTAAGGCACTGGTCCTGGCCATATATCGCGTTGCTGGTGGCGGTGCTGCCGCTGCTGGCATGGCTGCGACGCATCGAACTGAACGAAGAAAAACGCGGTGCGCATCCGCTGCTGCCGCCGGCGCTGCTGCGCTTGAGCAGCGTGCGTTTCGGTCTGTTGATCGCCGTACTGTTCTTTTCGTGCTGGAGCGGCTTCATGTTTGCGCTGGCACTGACGTTGCAAAGCGGCGCCGGGCTCACGCCGCTGCAGGCGGGCAATGCTTTCATCGCACTGGGCGCTTCGTACTTTTTGTCTTCGCTGAACACCGCACGCGTCGTCGCGCGTCTCGGCAAGGCGCCGGCACTGATACTCGGCTGCGCAATCCAGATGAGCGGCCTGCTTGCATTGATGCTGACGATGAAGCTGGTGTGGCCGCATCCCGGCGTGCTGAATCTGATTCCGGCAACCGTGCTGATCGGCACCGGCCAGGCGCTGATCGTCAGCAGCTTTTTTCGCATCGGTTTGGCCGATGTCCCGATGGAGCAGGCGGGCGCCGGCAGCTCGATGCTGTCAACGGTGCAGCAGGCGTCCTTTGGCCTTGGCTCGGCACTGCTCGGCTCGGTACTGACACAAACACTGCATTGGGGTGGGACCTATCAACAGGCAATCGTCGCTGCACTGGGTGCCGAGTTCTGCATCATGGCGATACTGGCAAGCAGCACGATCCTGTATTACCGCCGTCACGAACGGTTTGCAAAGCGCGTTTAGGCGCGCGCTTCGCTGACGGCTTCGCCGCGTTCCTGTTTGCGATAACGGCCGGGTGTCATACCCATGCTTTGCTGGAACGCCTTGCCGAATGCCGCTTCCGACTGATAGCCGACTTCCATGCCGATATCGGCGGCGCTGCGTTGCGTTTGCGTCAGCAGGTTGGCCGCCATCGTCATGCGCACCTGCGTCAGAAACTCCAGCACTGTCATGCCGGCGCATTCATGGAAGCGCCGCGCGTAAGTCGCGCGCGACATCGCGGCTTTTTCACCCAGATCAGCGATCGTCCAGTCGCGGCCCGGTTCGGCCAGCAGCGCTTGCACCGAGGGTGCCAGACGCGCATCCGACAGCAGTGTCAGCATATTCGGCATATCGGGATGCTGCTGCCCATAGCTGCGCAATGCCATCGTGAACAGCGCATGACTGAGGGCTGTCACGATCGCGAGCGCACCCGGCTGGCGGCGCTCGGCCTCGCCGTGCATCAGCGTGACAAGGGCTTGCAGCGCCGGCGCAGACGGCGTCTCGGCCAGCGAGACATGCAGCGGATCGGGCAGGTTGCGCAACAGCAGCGCCGCCGGTCCCTTGTCGTAGTCGAAACGGCCGCATAGCAGGTCGACGTCCGGTGTGCTGCCGCCTGCGCCTGCGTTGTGTTCGAGCGGCAACATGCCGTCGTGCGACAGCTGCAAAGGCGTGCGCTTGTTCGTGCTTCGCTCCAGATCGCGCATGCAATGCGCGCCACCCTTGGGAAACATGACCAGATCGCCTGCCTCCAGTACCAGCGAGGATCCGTTCGCGACGTCGATGACGCAACGCCCGCCCAGCGCGAGATGAAAAGGCACCGCATTCGGCCGCGCGTCGGACGGCACGGCGAAACTGCCGTGCAACTGGCAACGCAATTCGAGACTGGCCTGCGGCCGGGCGAGGTGCACCAAACGGGTCAAGGCATCCATGAGACGATCAAGCTAAAAGTCGAGTCGAACCAGTATTCTTGATATCACCGTCCAGCGCAATACTGACGTCCATGGCAAAGACATTCCGTCGACGCCGAACATCAAGGAGAACATCATGCTGGACTGGAACAACTACCGCACCGAACTGACCAAACGCGTCGGCGAAATCGCCGCCATCACACCTGACCTGGTCAAGGGTTATCAAACCGTCGCCGGCGCCGGCACCAAGGGCGGCCGCCTCGATCCCAAAACCGCAGAGCTGATCTCGCTCGCCGTCGCCGTCACCACGCATTGCGATGGCTGTATCGCTGTCCACAGCAAGGAAGCGCTGAAGCACGGCGCAACGAAAGAAGAAATCGCCGACGCGTTGGCCGTTGCGGTATCGATGAATGCCGGTGCGGCGCTAGTGTACTCGGCCCGTGTGGTGGATGCTGTCGACGCCTTGCAATCGGCGAACGCCTGATCCCTGCCAATCCGGTCCGGTCAGCGGCGCGCTAGCCGCACCGGACCGCGTCTATCGGAGAACGTGATGAATTCGACAGCAATGAGCCTGAAACCGCTCGAAGGAAAACTGGCTTACCTTCCAGTGGCATTGTTCGGCGCAGTAATGGGCCTGACCGGACTGGCCGTGGCATGGCGTATCGCTCACGCGCAATTCGGCACGCCGCTATGGATCGCGCACGCGATCGGTGTGCTGGCGCACCTTGCCTTCGCCGCGCAAACACTGGCTTATCTGATCAAGGCCGGTACCGATTTCGCCAACGTGCGAGCCGAGTTCGATCATCCCATTGCCGGTAATCTGTTCGGCACACCGCTGGTCAGTCTGTTGTTGCTGCCCTTGTTGCTGGCAGAAAGGCATCTTGCGCTGGCGCGGGTGATGTGGACGGTTGGAGCGATTGCGATGGTGCTGTTCGCATGGACCATCGTGATGCGCTGGATCAGCGCCCGTCAAAAACCGATGCATGCCACGCCGGCCTGGATCGTTCCTGCCGTCGGGCTGATCGACGTGCCGCTGGCGGTGCCTGCGCTCGGTTGGGCCGATTCTCTGCACGGGGTAATGACTTTTGCGACGGCAGTCGGTCTGTTCTTCGCAATTCCCTTGCTGACCATGATCCTGTCCCGCCTGATTTTCGAGGAACCGATTCCTGCCACCTTGCAGCCCTCGCTGCTGATCATGGTCGCGCCGTTCTCGGTCGGCTTCTCTGCCTACGTCACCACGTTCGGCCATATCGATGCGTTTGCGGAATCGCTGTATATGCTGATGCTGTTCTTTCTGGCACTACTGTTCGGTCGCTTGCGCAACCTGCCCGGTTGCCCGTTCCGCGTGTCGTGGTGGGCGGTCAGCTTTCCGCTGGCAGCGTCAGCCACGGCAGCGCTGCGCTACGCCGCGCACACGCAGCACATCGTTGCAAACGGTATCGCGATCCTGCTGCTTGCCATTGCAACGACAATCATCGGCGCGATCAGCATACGCACGCTGATCGGCATTGCTCGCGGCGAACTGCGGCAGCTGAGCAGTTCGTGAATGGACAAACCGACAGTTATACGGCTGGTGAATCACGCATATCAGGAACCAAAATTGGCTTGATGACGGCAGCGCGCCTACACTTACGGTGTCTCCACAAGAGACATAACGAAAGGAAAACACATCATGTCACAAGCATCCAAAACCCAGACCACCCCTGCTGCTGAAGCGCTGGCTAAACGCCTTGCCGCCATTGCAAAAGTCGTCGCCACACTGGGCACGCAATACCAGGGTATGCGTCAGTACCGCGGCCTGTAATCGAGGCAGCAAACGGTCGGCTCTTCCGACCCTTGATAAAAAATCCCCGCAATCGGGGATTTTTTTATTGCGCCGTCAACAACGCTTCATGAGATTGTCGGGTGCGCTACCGTCAGCCCGATCGTGATCTCGTTGCCTTCGCTCTTCGCAAACACACTGCCGCCGTGCATGACGGCAATCGCCTTCACGATGGCGAGTCCCAGGCCGTGACTGTTGCGGCTATCGGTACGCGCGGAATCGACGCGGTAAAAGCGGTCGAACAAGCGATCGAGATGATGTTCCGAAATCGGAATGCCGCGATTCGTTACCTTGATTGCCACACCTTCGCGGGTGTGCTCGATGCAAACCACGATGGCGGAACAGCGGTCGCAATGCTGGATGGCGTTGTATAGCAGGTTGGTGATGGCGCGGCCGAACAGCGAGCGCTCGATCAGCGCCTCGGCATCGCCTTTGATTTCAAGCGTGCAACCGGCATCTTCCAGCAGCATGTCGAGAAATTCCGCGCTCTTGGCCACTTCGTTCGCAATCGAGCTGCGCACCAGATTTTCGGCGCGCATGCCGCGATCCGCTTGGGCCAGGAATAGCATGTCGTTGATGATGGTGCGCAGACGTTCCAGCTCTTCCAGATTCGATTGCAGCGTTTCTTCCAGCTCGGCCGCGGCTCGCTCGCGCGACAGCATGACCTGCGTCTGCCCGATCAGGTTGCCGAGCGGCGTACGCAACTCGTGCGCGACATCGGCATTGAAAGTCGATAAACGAAGATAGGCTTGCTCAACACGTTCGAGCGCGCCATTGAAGGACAGCACCAGTCCCGACAATTCGCTCGGCAACTTGCTGGCCGGCAGGCGCGCCGACAGATTCTTCGCGCTCAACGTGCGTGCATGCTGCGAAAGGTAATCCACGCCGGCCAGTCCGCGACGTGCGATCCACCAGCCGAGTCCGGCCACAGCGAGCACGCCGAAAAAGGAAGCGATCAGAAGAGCGACATTCAGCACATGGCTGGTTGTATCGAAGGCCGTCGGATCGACGCCGACCGTCAGCATCACGCGCGGGCGCTCGCCGAGTGGCGGCACTTCTCCGGTCAGCGTCACGTAGGTACGTTCCGGCGTAATGACACGACGCACACCATCGCCGACATCCAGCACTTCCGCTTCCGGCTGAAATGGCGTGCCGAGACGAAATCGCGGATCGCGTCCTTCGACGAGATACTTGACGTTGCCGTCCTGCGGCGTCAGTTCCTTCAGCTTGTCTTCCAGCAGCGCCCATTTCTCAGTGTTTTCCATACGGCGCGCGATCAGGCTCGCGACGAACTCGAAGCGTGTACGCAATTCCTGCCGTTGATGACGATGCAATTCCTTGCACTGGATCTGATACAACACGACACCGATTACGAAGAACACTGCTGCTGCGGCCAGCGCAAACATCAGCGCGAGACGTCGCGCAATCGAATAGCTTCCGGAGACCGGTTTGTACGGCTTGTTCATTCGTCGTCCTGCGTTTCTTCCAGCACGTAACCCATGCCGCGTTTCGTGTGCAAGAGCTTCACTTCGGAAGGTTCGTCGAGCTTGGCGCGTAAGCGCTTGATAGCCACTTCCACCACGTTTGTATTGCTGTCGAAATTGACGTCCCACACCATCTCGACGATCACGGTCTTCGACAGCACCTGCCCCCGATGCCGCGCCAGCGCCGCCAGCAGGGCAAACTCCTTCGCCGTCAGATCGAGCCGGCGGTTGCCGCGTGTGGCGCGCCGCGCCAGCAGATCGATGTGCAGATCGGCAATGCGGATATGTGCCGCTTCCTGAGGCCGGCCGCGCCGGCTCAATGCCTGCAGCCGCGCCAGCAATTCGAGAAACGAAAAAGGTTTGACCAGATAGTCGTCGGCGCCGCACTGCAAACCATGGATACGGTCGTCCACTTCGCCGCGCGCGGTCAGCATGATGACCGGCGTCGTCTTCTCACGGCGCAGCGCTTGCAGCACTTCGATGCCGTCGCGACCGGGCAGCATGATGTCGAGCACGATCGCGTCGTAATCGCCAGTGAGCGCAAGGTGCTGACCATCGATGCCGTTGTCCGCCACATCGACCGTATAGCCCTGCTCCGACAGGCCGCGCTGCAGATAGCCGACGGTTTTCGCTTCGTCTTCGATGACCAGAATTTTCATGATGCGATGCTTTTCTTATTTGCTCGCCAACGGCGCATCGGCATGCCAGCCGCCGCCCAATGCCTTGACCAGCTTGACCGCATTGAGCAGGCGTTGTCCCTGCAGCTGCACTTCCTGCCGACGATAGCCGAGGAAGGTTTGCTCGGCAACCACCACTTCCAGATTGCTTGCGACGCCGCTGCGATAGCGGTCGAGCGAAAGACCCAGCGAGTTTTCTGCGCTGGTAGCCGCGACCCCGGCCGATTTGCTTGCGCGCGCCAGCGCTACGTCGCCGTTCAAGCCGTCCTGCACTTCCTGAAAGGCGTTCAGCACGGTCTGCCGGTAATTCGCCACCGACTCCTGGTAGCCGGCCTTCGCGAAATCGACGTTGGCGCTGATGCGGCCGCCGTCGAACAGCGTCTGTGCTGCACTCGCGCCGACCGACCATAGCAGAGCCGGCGCGCTGAACAGGTTGGCAAGGCGATTCGCATCGCTGCCGTAAGTCGCGCTCAGGCTGAGCGATGGATAGTAGGCGCTCTTGGCCAGGCCGATCTGCGCATTCGCCGCGGCCATCGCACGCTCTGCTGCAGCGATGTCGGGCCGGCGTTCAAGCAAGGTGCTCGGCGCGGTGACGGGAATTGCCGGCACCGAAGCCATCTTCGGATCGAAGGCGAGCGTGAAGTCGGGCGCCGGTACGCCGACCAATGCGGCGATTGCATTTTGATAGGCAGCGCGCTGGTTTTCCAGCAGCGTCAATTGTGTTTCCGTGCCGGCCACCAGGCCCTGCTGCTGATTCAGATCGAGCCCCGAGGCTGCGCCCAGATCGTGTCGTGCGGTGATGTAGTCGAGCGCCTTGTTCTGCGCCGCCAGGGTCTGACGCAACAGATCGATCTCGGCATCGGTTTCGCGCAAGGCAAAGTAATCGGCCGCCAGCTCCGCAGTCAGGACCAGACGCGTGTTTTCAAAATCCGCCTGTGCCTGCTCGGCGCTAGCGCGTGCGCTCTCCGCCTGACGTCGCACGCGGCCGAACAGATCGGCTTCGTAGTCGACCGTGAACGCACCGTTGAAGTCGCTCTGGATGATCGACACATTGCGCGTGTTGGGATTCGACA
>DATAHI010000102.1:0-13195 GCA_036263255.1 Oxalicibacterium sp.
GACGTCGTGGTATTCGAGAGCGGCATTGCGCCAATCTTCTTCGAGCTGGTGGAGCGTCTGAACCCGAGCGCGAAAACGATCTATCTCGCCTCGGACGATCTCGAGACGATCAATGTCGCTTCCTACGTCAAGCGCACCTTCGATCGCATCGCGCCGCGGATGGATGCCCTGTGCCTGAAATCGCGCTTCATGCTCGATGGTGTGCCGGCCTCCGCCAATCGCTACATCGTGCCGCACGGCTTCGATTTTTCCGTCGCGGACCATGCCGATCCTTCTCCGTATCCGGAAGGGCGGCATGCCGTTGCGGTCGGCTCGATGCTGTTCGATCCCGGCTTCTTCGTGATTGCGTCGCAACTGTTCCCGGATATCACCTTCCATGTGATCGGTTCCGGTAAAGGCATCCAGGAAGGCTATGGCCCGAACGTGAAGGTGTATGACGAAATGCCGCATAAGGCCACGCTGCCTTACATCAAGCACGCCACGATCGGCATCGCGCCCTACCGTGCGGCGGGTCTGCCGGCCTACCTGTCGGACACGTCGCTGAAACTGATGCAATACGACTTCTTCGGCCTGCCTGCGGTCTGTCCGCACGGCATTGTCGGCGACTATCAGTCGCGATTCGGTTATACGCCGGACGATGCCGATTCCATCGTTGCGGCGATCAATTCGGCGCTTGCGGCGCCACGAACGTCTTTCCGCACACCGCTTGCCTGGAGCGAAGTGGCTGATCGTTTGCTCGAACCGGAGCGCTTCGAAGACACCCGTATCCCCGTTTCGTCTTTGCACGAAACACCTGCGATCTCGGCTACGCCGTGCGTCGCAAGCTGATGATGCAGAAGAGGAAACGTTTCTTTTATAATCCTGTCAATAAAATTCATTCTTCAAGGAATCCTGTCTCATGAAAATTACTGTCATCGGCACCGGCTACGTAGGGCTGGTTACCGGCACCTGTCTGGCCGAAATGGGCAATGATGTGATGTGCCTCGACCTCGACAAGAAAAAAATCGAGATTCTGAACAATGGCGGCATTCCTATTCACGAGCCGGGGCTGCTCGAGATGGTGCAGCGCAATGTCGAGGCGAACCGTCTGCATTTCACGACCAGCATCGAGGAAAGCGTGGCTTTCGGCGTGGTGCAATTCATCGCAGTCGGCACGCCGCCTGACGAAGACGGCTCGGCCGACTTGCAATATGTGACGGCGGCAGCCCGCAATATCGGCAAGCACATGAACGAATACAAGGTTGTCGTGGATAAATCGACGGTACCGGTCGGCACGGCGGACAAGGTGCGCGCGGCGCTGCAGGAGGAGCTTGCGGCGCGCAAGTCGAAACTCGATTTCTCCGTCGTCTCGAATCCGGAATTCCTGAAAGAGGGCGATGCCGTCGCCGACTTCATGCGCCCAGACCGCATCGTGATCGGCGCCGAGGACGAGCGTGCGATCAAACTCATGCGCGAGCTGTATGCGCAATTCAACCGTAATCACGACCGTATCGTCGTCATGGATACGCGCTCGGCGGAACTGACCAAATACGCAGCAAACGCGATGTTGGCAACACGGATTTCCTTCATGAACGAATTGGCGAACCTGGCGGACATCGTCGGTGCCGACATCGAGCAGGTGCGCATGGGCATCGGTTCCGACCCGCGTATCGGCTTCCATTTCCTGTATGCCGGTTGCGGCTACGGCGGTTCCTGCTTTCCGAAGGACGTGCAGGCCTTGATCCGTACGGCTGACGAAAACGGCATCAAGCTGAAGGTGCTGCAGGCAGTCGAAGACGCGAACGAAGCGCAGAAGACGGTTCTGCTCGACAAGATCACGAAGCGCTTCGGCAACGATCTGAGCGGCAAGAATTTTGCGGTGTGGGGCTTGGCATTCAAGCCGAACACCGACGACATGCGCGCCGCTTCAAGCCGCGTGTTGATCAAAGGCTTGTGGGAACGCGGTGCGACCGTGACGGCTTACGATCCAGTCGCGATGGATGAATCGCGTCGTATTTTTGGCGACGAATCGCGCCTGAAATACGTCGATAATGCTTCGGCTGCCTTGAAGGGCGCGGATGCGCTGGTGATCGTGACCGAATGGAAGGAATTCCGCGCACCGAACTTCGATGCCATCAAGGCAGATTTGAAGCAGCCTGTCGTCTTCGACGGCCGCAACTTGTACAACCCTGCACAGATGCGCGAACGCGGCATCGAATATTTCGCGATCGGTCGTCGCTAGTCCTTTTGATGCGCACCGTGTGCGGTGCAGCATTGTCAAATCAAATCGTTTGCGGCGTGCAAGAAAACCGCTTGCCCGCGCCGCAAATGATTTTCTCCCCCCGACATTCTCTTCACACATTCCAGATTTTGTCGCGCAAGTTGCGCCTCGTCTTTTTGCACCAGTTTGTCACCGTAGTGTCATAAATTTCAGTTTTTCGCGCGTTGACACATCGCATTCCTTGCATAAAAGGGACGGCATCGTTTTTTTCATCAATTCTCGGCATCTATCGGATCGGATTGGAACTGTGCGCCGCACAAGAAAAGTGTGTAACGGGTTGAACTTTTCACATCTTTTTTTTTCTACTACAGAACTTTGGGCACATGACCCAAGGTTCAGGGTTTGGGGAGAAAGTAGAAAATGGGTTTGCCTATCACATTACCGATTGCCGATTATCCGGTTCGGGTCACGACACAAACAGAGCTCGCAACTTTTCTGTTGAATGCATTGCGCAACAAGCAAAAGGTTTCTCTGTTCTTCGCGAATACCAATTTCATCGTCCAGTGCCGCAACTTGCTCGACAGAATGCGCGATCGTTCAGTGACGATCGTCAATGACGGCATCGGCATGGATCTCGCCGCTACCCTGGTACACGGCCGCCGTTTCAAGGAAAACCTGAACGGCACCGATTTCACGCCTTTCCTATTTCGCACATCGTCCGTTCCCCTGCGGGTCTACATGATCGGCGGCAGGCCGGAGGTATTGGCAAAGGCGTCGGAATATGTGCATCAGCGTCTGTGCCAGCGCGTCGTCGGCGTGTGCGATGGATACGAGGGTCTGAAGAACACGCCTGACCTGATCGCTCACATCAATCAGGCGAGGCCGGATGTCGTACTTGTCGCTCTCGGAAATCCCGTGCAGGAACGCTGGATTCTTGATCATCGCGCTTCGCTGGACGCAGCGCTTGTGATGGGGGTGGGCGCATTGTTCGACTTCTGGGCAGGTGAAAAGCCGCGTGCGCCTAAGCTGGTACAGAGGATGCGTCTCGAATGGCTGTATCGGCTTGCGCTCGAGCCACGGCGACTGATGCGCCGCTACACCGTCGACATCCTGGTGTTTTTTTCCCATTGCTTCCGCTATCGCAGTTTCGCGAAGGCCGCTGTACAGCGAAGCAATACCATTTGATGTAATGCCATGCGCTCAAGCAGTGCATGACCAGTCAACCAACTCACGGAAACTGTTATGAAAGCAATGATTCTTGCAGCGGGCAAAGGCACACGCGTCCAGCCGCTTACCTACGAAATGCCGAAGCCGATGATTCCGATTCTCGGCAAACCGGTCATGGAATATCTCGTCGAGCACCTGGTCAAGTACGGCATCAAGGACATCATGGTGAACGTCAGCTATCTGCACGAGAAGATCGAGGATTATTTCGGCGAAGGCCAGCGCTTCGGTGCGCGCATCGGCTATTCCTTCGAGGGCTATACCAACGACAAGGGCGAGGTGATGCCCAAGCCGATCGGTTCGGCCGGCGGGATGAAGAAGATCCAGGATTTTGGCGGTTTCTTCGATGAGACCACGCTGGTGATCTGCGGCGATGCGATCATCGATCTCGATATCCAGTCCGCGTTGTTCGAGCATCGCAAGAAGGGCGCGAAGGTCAGCATCATCACGAAGGAAGTGCCGCTGGAGAAGGTGTCCGAGTACGGCATCGTGGTGACGGACAAGGATGGCCGCGTCAAATCCTTTCAAGAGAAACCGAAGAAGGAAGAGGCAATGTCGCGGCTCGCCAGCACCGGCATCTACATCATTGAACCGGAAGTGCTCGACCTGATTCCATCCGATCAGGCTTTCGACATCGGTTCCGAACTGTTCCCGCTGCTGGTGGAAAAGAACGTGCCGTTCTTTGCGCAGAACCGCTTCTTCAACTGGATCGACATCGGCAACATCAAGGATTTCTGGGCGGTGCAGCAAAGCGTGCTGAGCGGCGAAGTTGCGCATATGACGGTGCCCGGCACCAAGATCGCCGACGAACTGTGGGTGGGCCTCAACGTGCGCATCGACTGGAACGACACAAAGATCGAAGGTCCGGTCTACATCGGCTCCGGCAGCGAGATCGAAGCCGGCAGCACCATCATCGGCCCAACGTGGATCGGCCATGGTAGCAAGATCTGCAGCGGCTCGGTCATCGAGAAATGCATCCTGTTCGAATACACCCGCATCCAGCCGGATTCGGAAATGAGCGAGCTGGTCGTCTACAACGACTATTCAGTCATGCGCGACGGCAAGATCATGCACATCACCGATTCCAAAGACTCGGCGTGGCGTGACGCGCGCGACCGCCGTTCGAAGGCACGCCCGCCAGTCAAACTTGTGGAAAGCGCAGGCGCGCGATGAACATCTATCCCGTCATTCTGTCCGGTGGCTCCGGCACGCGCCTGTGGCCTTTGTCGCGATCGGTACTGCCCAAGCAATTGCTGCCGCTGGTATCGGGCAATACCATGCTGCAGGATACGGTCTTGCGCGTGGCGGGGTGGCCGGAAATGCAGGCGCCGCTGATTGTATGCGGTAACGAACACCGCTTCCTGGTGGCCGAGCAGATGCGACAGATCGGGATTGAACCGAGCGGTATCCTGCTGGAACCTGAAGGGCGTAATACTGCGCCGGCAGTGGCCGTTGCGGCCTTGCATCTGCAAGCCATTGATCCAGAGGCCGTGATGCTGGTGCTGCCTGCAGATCACGTTATCCAGGACGTTGAAGCTTTCAAAACGGCAGTAGAGCAGGCCAAAAAGCCCGCTGCAGCAGGTTCGCTGGTGACTTTCGGCATCGTGCCGACGCGCCCCGAAACGGGATACGGCTATATTCGCCGCGGCTCGGCCGTGGTAGACGCAGAAGGTGCTTTCGTCGTGGACGAGTTCGTCGAAAAGCCTGATCTGGTCAAGGCCAAGCAATTCCTCGACGACGGCAGATATTCCTGGAACAGCGGCATGTTCTTGTTCCGCTCGTCAGCCTATATGGACGAACTCCGCAAGCTGCAGCCCGACATGGCAGCATGCTGCGAGAAGGCGATTGCCGAAGCGTACAAGGATATGACCTTCTGCCGCCTGCATGAAGCAACGTATGTCAAATGCCCGTCCGATTCGATCGACTATTCAGTCATGGAACGGACTTCACTTGCGGCCATAGTACCGGCAGACATCGGCTGGAGCGACGTCGGTTCGTGGTCCGCGCTGTCAGACGTCCAGTCGCCGGACGAGAATGGCAACGTCATCCGGGGTGATGTCTACACGGATGGCGTCAAGGATTCGCTGATCCGCGCCGAAAACCGTTTCGTTGCTGTGATCGGCATGGAGAACGTCATTGTTGTCGAGACGAAAGACGCGGTGTTGATCACTTGCAGGGAGGAAGTGCAGCGCGTCAAGCAGGTGGTGGACTATTTGAAGAAGAACAACCGCTGCGAGCATCTCAACCATACAAAGGTATACCGGCCGTGGGGGTCGTACGAACCGATCGACGCGGGCGGGCGTTTCCAGGTTAAGCGCATCACCGTCAATCCGGGCGAGAAATTGTCCTTGCAGATGCATCACCATCGCGCCGAACATTGGGTGGTGGTGACGGGAACCGCGCGCGTGACAAACGGCGACGAGGTGCGACTGCTGACCGAGAACGAGTCGATCTATATCCCGATCGGCAATACCCACCGTCTGGAGAATCCCGGCATGGTGCCACTGCATCTGATCGAGGTGCAGTCGGGCAGCTATCTGGGCGAGGACGATATCGTCCGTTTTGACGACGTCTACAAGCGCGCATAGCGGATTATTGAAGAGGTATGCAGCCGCCTTGCTACAGCAAGGCGGCTTTTTTATTGCCTAAAAACTATCCAGTAAATAAAGACAATCAGTTTGAGTATTGTGTCTTTCAAAGGCTGTTAGATGCCTTGCTCATGAGACATTTGTTGCATGAGATTTCCCTGTTTTTCGGGAAAAACGATGATGAAAAACACATGATTTTTCTCCCGGAAATGTTTTCCTTGCGAAATAATGTATTTGATTTAAAAGGAAAAAGTCGGATTTTTCCGATGATTTGCACAGGCTGTGTAAGACCTTTCACTTTTATTGTCTTTTTTTTACAAAAATGTGAAGAGGTGCTTGATTTAGGTTGTTTTTTCGATAATATGAGTGCTGCGTCAAATTAAATAGATTGTTTGTGTTTGTAAGACAAATGCAACTACAGGACGCGTAGATGCATGACCCGTTAAAAAATCCTGATGGCCACGGCCAATTGATCAATTTTCTATGGAAGGTTGAATATGAAACTTAAACCACTTGTCATCGCTGCAGCACTGGCGCTTACCGCGGCAGGTGCCTATGCGGAAAACCAGACCTTCGACGTGCCACTGAGCGGGCCTGTGCAAGGTAATTACACTGCCGGCTTCTCGGCAGTCCACCACGTTGCTGGTGCATTCGAGGATACGATCACCTTCAGTCCTGACGTTGCGGGCCTGCTGAACGGTAGTCTGATCACGACTGCGCTGAACAAGGCAACCGACATCAACTTCACGTCGGCGTCCATCAACGGTATCAGCTATACCTTCAGCCCGAACGGTGCCAATGAGTTCGGCTTCACCAACGTCGCCTTCGCAAGCGGCCCACTGGTGCTGAAGCTGTTCGGCGTCGCAGGACCTAACCTGGCTCCGGGAAGCGCAATCTCGGCCAGCTATGCCGGTACCCTGAACATCTCGGCAGTGCCTGAACCTGAAACTTGGGCAATGATGCTGGGCGGCTTGGGTCTGATGGGCTATATGGCTCGTCGTCGTAAGAAGGCAGATGGTCGTTCCGCGAACATGCTGCCTAGCGCATGCTGATCAGAGAAGACGATATCGACTTAGGTATGCGAAAACGGGGTTCCCACGGAACCCTGTTTTTTTGTACCAACTGGCCGATGCTGTAGTACCGAAGGAGGAAAGTTGGAGGACCGGTTTCAAGGAAGCTGTCTCTTCCTCGTGTAGCGAAGCGCCTTTGCTGAGCTTCACGCCTCTGTAAATAAAAAGGGTCGAAAGTTATCTTTCTAACATTATGCTATCAATGTTTTAAGATAAGATGAAACCGCGCAAAGTGGTAAATTTGGCAACAAATCCACCGAGCGTTTAAGAAGTGAATGATATTAAAGTCGGCAAAATATTGCTATTATTTCAACTTAATGTGAGAGTCATTATGAAAATGAAATCACTTGTTTTGGCTGCTACTCTGGCCTTGTCCGCTGCAGGCGCCTATGCAGAAGACATCTCCAAAACCATCACCCTGTCCGAAGGTCCTCCAGGCACGTATAGCGCCGGCTTCGATATCGTGCACACGGTTGCGGGCGCATTCACCGATACCATCACCTTCGAGCCTTCGGTTACCGGCTTGACGAATGGTAGCCTGGTGACGATCAGCACCGGACCGGTCACGAACATCGACTTCACGTCCGCATCGATCAATGGCCTGTCGTTCACCTTCAATTCGACTCCAGGTGGCGGCGAATACGGCTTCACGATCCCTGGCTTCCTGACCGGTCCTCTGGTCATGACGGTGATGGGTACTGCCGGCGCTAATGCCAGCTATGGCGGCACGCTGAACGTGTCTGCTGTACCGGAGCCTGAAACATGGGCGATGATGCTCGGCGGTCTGGGCCTGATGGGCTTCATGGCACGTCGTCGCAAAAAAACCGAAGCAGCGACGCCAGAACTGGCTGCATGCTAAGCGCCTGAAAGCGCCGGTTATCGGCACAGGCGTTCATGTATGCCTGATGTCAAACGGCGCGATCTGTCGCAGCGCAACAGGGCACCGAAAGGCTGCCCTGTTTTTTTTCGATTCTCCAGGGAGAGTACCCACGATGATAGGGCGTTTCCCTTCCCGATAGATAAAGCGCGATCTGTTCTATCCAGCGCTCGGTCGGTGCCGGTTTCGCCATCAGGCCCGAACCGATCGTCAC
This sequence comes from Oxalicibacterium sp., assembly GCA_036263255.1. Classification (GTDB taxonomy): domain Bacteria; phylum Pseudomonadota; class Gammaproteobacteria; order Burkholderiales; family Burkholderiaceae_D; genus Oxalicibacterium. The sequence continues at coordinate 8,174 of DATAHI010000102.1, forward strand.
CATGCACAGCGCAATGACCGCGGTATTCCACGGCATGATGCGGCGCGTCCGAGACAACCAGAGATACGCGAGGCTTGTTGCACCGCCGAGGAGCACGCCGATGACGACTTCCGACAGCGAATGCTGATGCAGCACCAGCCGTGATATGGCAATCAATACACCGAATGCAAGGCCGATGAGCACCGCACTTGCAACAGCAACAGGTGTGCGCTTTCGCAAAGCCAGATAAGCAAACACCGGTGCCACTGCCGTCGCACGCATTGCGTGGCCGCTGATTCCAGTGAAGTCAAGCGAGGCAATGCCTATCCCCCAGCCGACGTAGGCAATCTTCGTCGCTGCCACAATGGCGAGGGCCGCGCAAAACAACACGAGCCACAGCGTTGCTTCGTGCCAGCGGCGCAGGCAGGCAAGCCATGCTGCCAGCAAAAAAGCCAGCGGCATCATGACATTGGTGTCGGCAAGTTTGGTGAAGTACGTCCAGAAGAGAAGAGAATGCATCTAGGATGAAAGCAAGGAGCAATACGTAATAGGTAGACGCATGATTGTAGTCGTGTGCAGCGTTTTGCTGCGGCTTGCTGTCATCCCTGAACTTCATGCGCTCGCGGCGGTCTTTGCAGCATCGGCGTGCGGGTTTGACCGATATTCAGGCGTACTTCGAAGGGCACATCATCATGTACAACCACGAACTTCTTTCCCGGCCCGCAAGCGCAGCATATTGTTCTCATCGTCCGCTGCACGCGCACAAGGCGCCGACACCCGAGCCGAACGATGATCCCTTGCCTGGCGAACATCCTGTGCCGCAGGAAGAGCCGGTGCCGTCGCCGAAGCCGGAAAGCCAACCGCCACACCAATAACCGCGGTAAAAGGGAGACGATATGGAAAAGCAGCAAAACTGGAGCACGGAACAGTACAAGGGCATGGACGTACACGTCACGGTCCTGCAAAAAGAGGACGCCAGCCGTCGGTGGGATTACAGCGTGCGAATCACCGAGCCGGGTGCCGATTCGAGTGCCGAGAGCGAACTCAGTGCGGAGTCCGGTGACGACGGCGATTATGCTTCGCCAGAAGAAGCGTTGGCTGCGGGCCTGCAGCACGGTTACGCGATTGTCGATCGCATCCAGCAATAGAAAAACAAACGCGCATACTCGTACCTGCGTTGCGGGACACACATCAGCAGCAGGATTTCCTTGCATTGAAACGCCATCATAAACGCGGCATAATGCAGCACCTTGCCGGACGGAGGTTCGGCAACGGCCTGATATCTTCTCACTGTCTCATGCTGCCCATAGCTCAGTTGGATAGAGCAACGGCCTTCTAAGCCGTAGGTCGCAGGTTCGACTCCTGCTGGGCAGGCCACGCGCATACGGCGTGCGCCATTCAGCCAAAGAACCAGTAACAGACCACGATGGAAGCGACGACGCCAGCTGCGTCTGCCAGCAGCGCGCACCCGATTGCGTGGCGCGCACGTTGAATGCCGACCGCGCCGAAGTACACCGCCATCACATAGAAGGTCGTTTCAGTGCTGCCTTGCACAGTGGCCGCAACCAGCGCCGGAAAACTGTCGACACCTTTCGCCTGCATGGTTTCGATCATCATTGCGCGCGCTGCACTGCCCGAGAAGGGTTTGACCAATGCAGTCGGCAACGCATCGACGAAGCGTCCATCCCAGCCGCACCATTCGACTATCCAGCGCAGCAGATTCAGCAGCATGTCGAGCGCACCAGATGCGCGCAGCACACCGACCGCGCACAGCATCGCCACCAGATAGGGCAGCAGGTTCTTCGTAACCTCGAAGCCTTCCTTCGCGCCCTCAATGAAGGACTCATACAGCGGCACACCCTTGCGCCAGCCGATCAGCAGGAACAGCAGGATCAGCGCAAACAACGTCAGATTGCCGAGCAGCGACGAAAGCGAGGCCAGCGCAACGGTCGACAGACTGGAGAGCAAGGTCAAAAAGCCGCCCAGCAACAGCGCACCGCCGATGAGCCACGCCAGTACCACTGGATCCCAGAGCCGCAGTCGCTGCATCACCGCAACGCTGAGAAGGCCTGCGGGAGAGGAAGCAGTAGTGGCAAGCAGAATAGGCAGAAAGACCAGTGTGGGATCGTGCGCGCCTTGCTGCGCGCGATACATGAAAATCGACACGGGCAGCAGTGTCAATGACGAAGCATTCATCACCAGAAAGAGGATTTGCGCATTGCTTGCGGTATCCGGACGCGGGTTCAACTCCTGCAGCGCACGCATGGCTTTCAACCCGATCGGTGTGGCAGCGTTGTCCAATCCCAGTGCATTGGCAGTGAAATTCAGCGTAATCAGTCCAAGTGCAGGATGACCGGGCGGAATGTCCGGCATCAGACGGTGGAATAGCGGTGACAGCAGCCGTGCCAGGATGTCGACGATGCCGGCCTTTTCCGCAATGCGCAAAAAGCCCAGCCACAAAGTCAGCGTGCCGAACAGCAGCAACATGAGGTCCACCGACAGCTTCGCCATCGCGAACAGGCTTTCCACCATGGCGGCAAATACGGCGGCATCGCCGGCGAACAGCCAACGCACCGTTGCGCTGCATGCAGCAACGAGGAAAAAGCCAAGCCAAAGCCAGTTGAGCATTGTGTTCCTTCAGCAAAATCAATATCGCAAGACGATTGCGTTACGGAAATACATTCTTTTTCACTGCACGAACGAACTTCTTCCATCGTTTGCGACTCAACGAATGGCTGAGTTGGTTATTTGCTATCACGCCAGCTCGCGACGATCAGTTCCGTAATGCTTTGCCCAAATTCCTAAATAAGGTTGCGGCACACAGAGGACGACAGCTCGTTGATATTTTGTTTGAACCATCGCTACCAACCTTTTGGAGTCCACCATGACCAACGTTTCTGTAACTGAAGACCTGAAGGCCGTTCAATTTGCAGTTTCTTATGAGGGCCATCCGATCCCGGCACGCATCACTGCTGCCGCACTGCGGAAAATCTCTTCCAGCGACATCGAAGCTTCGCCTGAAAAAATGATCGACGCTTTCCTGGATCATCAGGAAGCCATTCATGCAATGGCCTTGCGTCATATCGAACAAGGCGAACCGCAGGTTGAACTGACGATGGGCTGCTTCAACTGACCAGGCACGCTGCATCGGATCGCGGGAGAACTTCGGTTCTCCTTTTTTATTGCCGGTTGTGGGCGCATCAGGAATTGCAGGAAAGCTGATATTTTTCTTCGGCGCGATGCTGCCTGCGTTGCGCCTTTTCGCGCGATCGAATGCTGGCCTGATCGGCATCTTCCTTCGCCCATTTGGCGCGCAAAGCGAGATCCTGGCATTTCTTCGCGTGGGCTTGCTGCACCTTCCGCGCACGCTGCGCCGCCTTTTCGTCGGCTGCTTCCTGTTTCTTGCGTGCGGTTTCCAGACGCTGCAGCTGCTGCTTGTCTTGTTGCAGGCGCTGCTGCGCCTCCGTCGTGTCGCTGCTGCCCGACTCCACGCGGATTTCCTTCATGCTGTGCACGCTTTCCGAGCACGGAGCATCGCTGTAAACCGCTTTTCCGGCGACTTCGCATTTATAGACGGCCAGTGCGGGGGCGGAGAAGCACAGCAGCGCAACGGCGATCAGCGTGAAGGAGCATCTGTTCATGGCGACCTTTCTGTTCTGGTTAAAGAAGTTTGCCGGGATTCATCAGATTTAGAGGATCGAGCGCGCGCTTGATCGCGCGCATTAATTCCATTTCGACGCTGGATTTATAGCGCAGAATTTCTTCATGCTTCAATGCGCCCAGGCCATGTTCGGCCGAGATCGATCCGCTGAAGCTGTGCACATTGTCGTGCACGATGCGATTGACGTCGGGCTGTTTTGCCAGAAAGGCCTGATGGCTTTCGTGCGAGGGAGGCGCGACGTTGTAGTGCAGATTGCCGTCGCCCAGATGGCCGAACGTCACCGGTTGCGCACCGGGGAAGGCATCCTGCAACAGGCGGTTCGTGCTGCGGATGAAAGCCGCGATCGCGGAAATCGGCAGCGACACGTCATGCTTGATGTTGGGGCCTTCAGCCGCTTGTGCCAGCGGAATCGCCTCGCGCAATTGCCACATGGCTCGCGCCTGCGCCAGTGAAGTGGCGATCGCCGTGTCCTGGATCAGATCCTGATGGAGCGCCTCGCCCATCACGCTTTCCAGTAGCGCGCCCGTATGCTGCGTCGATTCGCTGCCCGATAATTCGAGCAGCACGTATTCCGCGTGGGTTTCGCCGAAGGGAAATGCGGATTGCGGAAAATGGCGGCGTACCAGTTGCAGACAATAATCCGACATCAATTCGAAACCGGTCAGCGCCGTCGCGCAACGTTCCTGCAACAGCGTCAGCAGGCGTAACGCGTCTTCTGGCGAACGCAACGCGGCGAGCGCCGTCAGCTGTGCCTTTGGTTGCGGAAACAGCTTGAGGACTGCCGCAGTGATGACGCCTAGCGTGCCTTCGGCGCCGATGTACAGGTCGCGCAAGTCGTATCCGGTGTTGTCCTTGCGCAGGCCGCGGAGCCCGTCCCAGATTTCGCCTTGCGGCGTCACTACTTCCAGACCAAGACAAAGTTCGCGCGCATTGCCGTAACGCAGGACCGCCGTGCCACCCGCATTCGATGCCAAATTGCCGCCTATCGTGCACGTGCCTTCGGCGGCCAGGGACAATGGAAACAGGCGATGCGCCTCGCTCGCCGCCTGCTGCACCTGCTGCAGAATGCAACCGGCTTCGACGATCATCGTGTTGTTGACGGTATCGATCTGTCGCACGCTTTTCATGCGCGAGAGTGACAGCACGATTGCCGTGCCGCTTTGGTCCGGCACGCTGCCCAGAACCAATCCGGTATTGCCGCCTTGCGGGACGATCGGCACGCGATGCGTGTTGCACAGGCGAACGATCGCGGCGACTTCTTCCGTCGACGCGGGCAGCACCACTGCCAGCGCCTTGCCGGTATGGCGGCGGCGTTGGTCGGTCAGATACGGGGCGATGTCGGGTGTGTCGGTCAGTACGAAGGAAGCGCCGATGGCTTGGCG